>JAEYVD010000661.1 GCA_023432075.1 Pseudomonadota bacterium
GACGCAGGGCAAGACGCTGCTCGGCATGCCGGAAATGCCGCGTCCGCCTTCCTGGCCCCGCTCGAACGGCCAACCCATCTTCTACGACGGCGTGTATCGCAACGACCCCGTGCGGGTCGTGTCCGTCGTGCGCGATCTCTATTACCAGGGCCAGCATCGCCAGGTGCTGGTGGTCGTGGCCGAAAGCACTGGCAAGCGCATAGAGGCCGAGAACAGCGCGCGGCGCCAGGAGATCCTGCGCGATTCGCGGATGCTGGCGTTGGTCGTGCTGCTGGTGTGGTGGGGCGTGTCCTGGGCATTGAAGCCGCTGCGGCGGCTGCAGTCCGACATCCGCAGCCGCCGCCCCGACGACCTGACGCCGCTGGACGCCTCGCGCGTGCCCAGTGAAGTCGCTCCACTGGTGGAGGCCGTCAATCACCATATCGCCCGTTACCGGCGGGTGCTGGACGAGCAATCCAGCTTCCTTGCCGACGCCTCGCACCAATTGCGCACGCCGCTTGCCATCATGCTGACGCAGGCTCAATACACGCTGCGCGAACGCGACCCGGCACGCGTGCGCGAAGGGCTGCGCGCCATCGTCGACCAGTTGGGCCGCACGCGCCGGCTGACCGAGCAGCTGCTGTCGCTGGCGCACGCCCACCAGGCCGGCCAGACCCCGCGCCAGTTGCTCGACATGAACGCCGTGTCGCGCGAAGTCGTGTTGCAGTACCTGCCGCTCGCGCACGAAAAACAGCAGGACCTGGGTTGGGTCCAGGCCGATGCCGAAGACGGCCAGGACACGCCGGTGCCGGTGTCGGGCAACGAAGCCGAGCTGCACGAAGCGCTGTCCAACCTTGTGCACAACGCCATCCATTACGCCCCGGCGGGCGCGCGCATCACGGTGTCCGTGTGCCGCGCCGACAACCGCGTCGAGGTTGCCGTGTCCGACAACGGCCCCGGCCTGGATCCGGTCATGCGCACGCGCGCCTTCACGCGGTTCGAGCGCGTGGGCACCGACAAGCCCATGACTTCCTCCGGTTCCGGCTTGGGGTTGGGCATTGCGCGCGCCTACGCACGCCGCAACGAGGGCGATATCGAACTGCGCGACGGCGAGCCCAACGACCAGGGCGGCGTTGGTCTTGCGTCGGTGCTGTGGCTGCCGCTGGCGCCCACCGTATCGCAGTATCCGAGGCCCGCAGAGGTCCAGCTCAAGGGCGATCAATAGCGCCCGTTTCTTCACTGTCCGCTACTTTCTTGCGCCTGGCGCGCCTGCCGATCAGGGATAACCCCCGGATTCAGGAATGCGACAGCGCATAGAAAGCGGATTAGCAGCTTCCTTCCGTAATCTGCGATCCGGCCTGTCGTCAGGGGCCGGGCGCTGCCCGCTTCGAGCAGTGCATGAAAGGCCGGCGCTGTCCGGCACAAGGAAGGAGGACGGAAGTGAAAAAGACAATCAACAGAAAGGACTATTACGGCGGCGCGCTGATGGTCCTTATCGGCATGGCCGCAATCTATGGCGGCACCGACTACCACATCGGTTCGCTCAGCCACATGGGCCCGGGATTCTTCCCTGCGGCGCTCGGCGGCCTGCTGGCGCTCACCGGCCTGCTGATCGCAGTATCGGCGCGCTCGGCCGAACCCTCGGCCCCGGCGCCCGCTGAAGGCCATCCCACCGGCATGCCGGACATCCGCGGCAGCGTCTGCATCCTGCTCGGCATCTTGGCCTTCCTGCTGCTGGGCCATTACGGCGGTCTGCTGCCCGCCACGTTCGCCATCGTTTTCATCTCCGCGCTGGGCGACCGCACCAACACGATCAAGCAGGCCGTCCTGCTGTCGATCGCCATGTCCGCGATCGCGGTCGTCGTTTTCTGGTGGGCGCTGCAACTGCAGCTTCCGCTGTTCCGCTGGGGTTGAAGCGCCATGATTTCTCAAGCTTTGGTAGACCTTTGGTACGGCTTCGGCGTCGCGTTCCAATGGCACAACCTGATGTGGTCGTTCTTCGGCGTGCTGGTGGGCAACCTCATCGGTGTGCTGCCCGGCATGGGCGCGCTGTCCGCGATCTCCATCCTCCTGCCGCTCACCTACGTCATGCAGCCCGTGCCCGCCATCCTGATGCTGGCCGGCATTTTCTATGGCTCGCAATATGGCGGCGCCATCGGCGCAATCCTGCTCAACCTGCCTTCGCATCCGCCCCACGCGGTCACCTGCCTGGATGGTTATCCATTGACCAAGCAGGGCAAGGGCGGGACAGCGCTCGGCATCACGATGATCTGCTCGTTCTTCGCGGCATCGGTCGGCATCATCGTCATGATCTTTGCCTCGCCGCTGCTGGTTGAAGTCGCGTTCAAGTTCGGCCCGACCGAGATCTTCTCGATCATGCTGCTCGGCCTCCTGGCAGGCGCCACCATGTCGCGCGGCTCGCCGCTCAAAGGCGTGGCGATGACGCTGTTCGGCCTGATGTGCGGCGTGGTCGGCACAGACGTGAACACGGGCACCATCCGGTTTTCGTTCGGCCTGCTCGACCTGTCCGATGGCCTTGAGCTGGTTGCGATCTCGATGGGCCTGTTCGGCGTTGCCGACTTCCTGATGAGCGTGAACCGCATGACCATCATCGGCAGCGGCGCCAAGCTGCGTCTGCGCGACATGCGGCCCAGCAAGCAGGAACTGAAGACCGCCTTCTGGCCCATGGTGCGCGGCACGGCCGTCGGCACGCTGTTCGGCGCCATGCCCGGCACCGGCCCGACGATCACCACGTTTGTCGCCTACGCGCTCGAGCGCAAGATCTCCAAGACGCCCGAGAAGTTCGGCACCGGCATGATCGCCGGCGTGGCCTCGCCGGAAGCGTCGTCGCACTCGAAGACGCAGGTCGACTTCATCCCGACGATGAGCCTGGGCATTCCTGGCGACGCGGTGATGGCGCTGATCCTGGGCGCGCTGCTGATCCAGGGCATCCAGCCCGGCCCGCAGCTCATCACCGAGCATCCGGACATTTTCTGGGGCCTGATCGCCAGCTTCTGGGTGGGCAACGTGCTGCTCATGGTGCTGAACGTGCCGCTGATCGGCGTGTGGGTCAAGCTGCTGCAGGTGCCGTACCGCTACCTTTTCCCGTCGGCGTTGTTCTTCATCGCAGTGGGTGTGTACAGCACGCAGAACAGCCTCTTCCAGATCTGGGAAGTGCTGGCCTTCGGCGTGATCGGCGCGGTGCTCATGACGCTGGAATTCTCGGTGGCGCCCATTCTGCTGGGCTTCGTGCTCGGCCCCATGGTCGAAGAAAACTTCCGCCGCGCGCTGCTGTTGTCGCGCGGTGACCTGGCCGTGTTTGTCGAACGACCGATCAGCGCATGGTTCATCGGCGCGAGCGCGTTGCTGATCACGCTGCAGGTCTGGGCCTTCCTGCGCCGCAACAAACACAAGAACAAGCCCGAGGTGCCGCAGACGGCCTGATCTCTAAGCCCTCGCATCCGGCACATGCGGCCCGGCAATAGCCGGGCCGTTTGATTTGTGCGGCGGCATCCCTCATGCTTGGGGTTTTCATCGCCTGCCCGCAGCCACCATGCACATTCTCTTTGCTTGTCCCCATCACGATCCCGACGCCTGGGTGCCTCGCCTCGAGGCCGCCATGCCCGGCTGCCGCATTTCGGTCTGGAACCCGGACGGTCCGCCCTCCGGCGCCGAGGTCGCGTTGGTCTGGCGTCCGCCCGTCCAACTCTTCCAGCACGAAACCGGTTTGAAGACGCTCTTCAATCTGGGCGCGGGCGTCGATGCCTTGTTGAAGATGCCCGAGATTCCCGATCACGTACGCATCGTGCGCCTGGAAGACGCCGGCATGGCGGTGCAGATGGCCGAGTACGCCCTGTACGCGCTGCTGCGCGTCTCCCGCGATTTTGAAGCCTTCGACCAGGCGCAGGCGCGGCAGCATTGGGACACCCGAGAAGGCACCCGTCAGGCCGACTGGCCCGTGGGGGTTCTGGGGCTGGGGCAAGTTGGTGCGCGCGTGGCCCAGACGCTGGCCGAGTTCGGCTATCCCGTGGCGGGCTGGTCGCGGTCGCCACGGCAGATTCCCGGTGTCGAATCCTTCGCCGGCGAGGCCGCCTTGCCCGATTTCCTTGCCCGCACGCGCTTTCTGGTCAACGTGCTGCCGCTCACGCCCGACACGCAGGGCATCCTGAATCGCGAGACCCTGTCGCGGCTGCTGCCCGACGCGCATCTGGTCAACGTCGGACGCGGCGAGCATCTGGTCGAAGAGGACCTCGTGCAGATGCTTGAAGAGGGCGAGATCGCGGGCGCCACGCTCGATGTATTTCACACCGAACCGCTGCCCAAGGATCACCCGTTCTGGCACGACCCGCGGGTCCATGTCACGCCCCATATCGCGGCGCGCACGCTGCGCGACGAAAGCATCGCGCAGATCGCGGGCAAGGTCGCGCAACTGAAGCGCGGTGAAGCCATCACCGGCGTGGTGGAACGCTCGCGCGGCTACTGAGGCGCGGGAGACGCGGCTTTCTCCAGACGCTGGTACATCGAGGGCAGGCGCTGCGACAGGAAGTCCAGCAGCGTTCGCACGGCGGGCATCATGCCCCGCCGTGACGGATAGATGCAATGCACGATGCCCTCGGGCGATTGCCACTGCGGCAGCACCGGCACAAGCTGCCCGCGGCGCAGTTCCTCCTGCGTCGCAATCGACGGCAGCAGGGCAATGCCGCGTCCGCGCACGGCCGCTTCCGTCAGCACGATGAAATCGTTGCATGACAGTTGCGGCTTCAGTTCGATGTGCACCTCTTCGCCCTTGTCGTTGCGCAGGGGCCAACGCACTTCATTTTGCGGATCGCTGAAGCTCAGCGTCACATGCGACGCCAGGTCTTGCGGCGTGTCGGGCGCGCCGTGGCGTTGCAGATAGCCGGGGCTGGCCACCAGCGTGCCGCGCGCCGTGCCCAGATGCCGCACGACCAGTTCCGCGTCCGTGTCCAGCTTCGTGCGGACCCGTAGCGCCAGGTCCACGCCTTCGCGGATCAGGTCCACACGCCGGTTCGTGACCAGCAATTGCACCGAGATCGCCGGCCACGCATCCAGGAATTCGGGCAGCAGCGGCGCCAGCACGTCCTGCGCGATCGACACAGGGCAGCTCACGATGACCGGACCGGTGGGTTCGGCCTGCAACTGCCGCATGGCGTCGTCCGCAGCGCGCGCCGAAGCGGCCATCTCGCGGCAGTAGTGCAGGTAGCGTTCGCCGGCGGACGTCAGCCGCAGCCGGCGGGTGGTGCGTTGCAAGAGGCGCACGCCCAGGCTTTCTTCCAGGTGGGAAATACGGCGGGAAAGACGGGATTTCGGAATGTCCAGCGCGCGTGCCGCCGCGCTGAAGCCTCCTTGCTCGACGACTTGCGAAAAGTAGTAGAGGTCATTGAGATCTTGCATGATTGTTCTATGTTTGGAACGAACAGTTCATCATACCCGTATTT
>JAEYVD010000669.1 GCA_023432075.1 Pseudomonadota bacterium
AACGTGGGCTGCGTGCCCAAGAAGCTGCTGGTCTACGGCGCGCACTACAGCGAAGACTTCGAACAGGCGCATGGCTTTGGCTGGACCGCGGACGCGCCGAAGTTCGACTGGCCCACGCTGATCGCCAACAAGAACCGCGAGATCGAACGCCTGAACGGCATCTACCGCAATCTGCTGGTCAATAGCGGCGTGACGCTGCTTGAAGGCCACGCGCGCATCGTCGACCCGAACACGGTCGACATCAACGGCAAGACCTACAGCGCCGCGCACATCCTGGTTGCGACCGGCGGCTGGCCGCAGGTGCCCGACATTCCGGGCAAGGAACACGCCATCACGTCCAACGAGGCCTTCTTCCTGAAAGACCTGCCGCGCCGCGTGCTGGTCGTGGGCGGCGGCTACATTGCCGTGGAATTCGCGTCCATCTTCAATGGCATGGGGGCGCAGACCATCCAGTCCTATCGCGGGCCGCTGTTCCTGCGCGGCTTTGACCTGGGCGTGCGCGAACACCTGCGCGACGAACTCGTCAAGAAGGGCATCGACCTGCGCATGAACACCGAGGTCGCCCGCATCGACAAGCGTGCGGACGGCTCGCTGGCCGCCACCTGCAAGGACGGCTCCGTCATCGAGACTGATTGCGTGTTCTACGCCACGGGCCGCCGTCCGATGCTGGACAACCTGGGGCTGGAGAACACCGGCGTGAAGCTGCGCGAGGACGGCTTCATTGACGTGGATGACGAATACCGAACCGCGGAACCTTCCATCCTGGCCATCGGCGACGTGATCGGCCGCGTGCCGCTCACGCCGGTGGCGCTGGCCGAAGGCATGGCGGTGGCACGCCGGCTGTTCCGCCCGCAGGAGTATCGCAAGGTCGACTACAAGCTGATTCCCACCGCCGTGTTCAGCCTGCCCAATATCGGCACCGTGGGCCTGACCACCGAAGAGGCGCGCGACGCCGGCTACGAGCTGCGGCTTTTCGAAAGCCGCTTCCGGCCCATGAAGCTGACGCTGACCGAATCGCAGGAGCGCACGCTGATGAAGGTGATCGTCGACGCGCAGACCGATCGCGTGCTGGGCGTGCACATGGTGGGCCCGGAGGCCGGCGAGATCGTGCAGGGGCTTGCCGTGGCGCTGAAGGCGGGCGCAACCAAGGCCGTCTTCGACGACACCATCGGCATCCATCCCACGGCGGCCGAAGAGTTTGTCACGATGCGCACGCCCGTCGCGCAGTAAGACGCGCGAACGCCTGACGCTACAGGCGTTCGATCATGACGCGCGCCGCCGCCGGCGCGCGTTCTTTTGCCCCATTGATGAAGTACGCAAAGACGTCCTGAACCTTGGCAGACTTGGCAGGTTTGGCCGGCGCGCCGATGCGCGGCAGGTCGTCCGGATGGTCGCCGCGCGACCAGGCCTGCAGGCGCTCTGCCCAGGCGTCCAGCGCCTTGGGCGCATACCCGGCCTTGTATCGGGTGCTGGCGCGCATCAGCCGCGCGTAGACAAAGTCGCCCGTCCGGTCGGCAATGGCGGGAAACTCGTCGCTGTCGGTGTAGACGGTCGCTGCGCGATGGCGGCGCGCCAGATCCAGATATTCCTCGCAGGCAAAGCTGGGATGCCGCACGTCCAGCGCATGCCGCAAGGGCAGTCCGTCCACCTTGTCCGGCAGCAATTCCAGGAAGGCCCCGAAGTCCTTTGGATCGAACCGCTTGGTCGGGGCGAACTGCCACACGATGGGGCCGAGCTTGGCGCCCAATTCGGCGATGCCGCTCTTGACGAAGCGATCGATCGATTCCCCCGCGCCCGCCAGCTCACGCCGGTTGGTGGCGTAGCGCGATGCCTTGAGCGAAAACACGAAGTCCTCGGGCGTTTCGTCGCGCCACTTGGCGAAGGTGGCGGGCTTTTGCGTGCCGTAGTAGGTGCCGTTGATCTCGATGGCGGTGACCTGCCGGCTGGCGTACTCCAGTTCACGTGCGTGCGGCAGGTCGTCGGGATAGAAGACGCCGCCGCGCCACGGCTCGAAAGTCCAGCCGCCGATGCCAACGCGGATCGCGGCGGTTCGGTCTGCCGGGGACGGATGACGTTTCGGCATGGACTGCGCTCCACAGGAAGGGTCGAGCGGTCCACTGTATCGCCAGCGCGACTAGCCGCCAACCCCGTCTGAAAATTCCGCTGTTCCGGTACAGTTTTCGGCTAAGGTGTGCATTCACGATCCGACTTTTGTCCGGCGCACGCCGGCTTTCCATGCCCGACCTGACACATCTGCTGACTTTCGCCCTGGTAGCGCTGGGCATGGTGCTCACGCCCGGCCCCAACATGATCTACCTGGTGTCCCGCTCCATCTCGCAAGGGCCGCAGGCCGGCCTGATTTCCCTGGGGGGCGTGGCGGTCGGGTTCATCTTCTACGTCGCCTGTGCGGCCTTCGGCATCACCGCCTTGCTGATGGCCGTGCCCTACGCCTACGACGCGCTGCGCATCGGCGGGGCGCTCTACCTGCTCTACATGGCGTGGCAGGCGATCCGCCCGGGCGGCCGATCACCGTTTCAGGTGCATGACCTGCCCAAAAGCAGCCCGCGGCAATTGTTCACGATGGGCCTCTTGACCAATCTGCTCAATCCCAAGATCGCGGTCATGTACGTGTCGCTGCTGCCGCAGTTCATTCAGCCCGATCACGGCAGCGTCTTCACCCAGTCGCTGGCGCTGGGCATGACGCAGGTCGTGATCAGCCTGTCCGTGAATGCGCTGATCGCGATCATGGCGGGTTCCATTGCCGGTTTCCTGGCGGGCCGCCCGCTGTGGATGGTGGTGCAGCGTTGGCTGATGGGCACGGTGCTGGCCGGCCTGGCGGTGCGAATGCTTGTGGATACGCGACGCTGATGCCGGCCCAGGACGGATTTTTCGCGACGCTGGGCGGCATGCTCGGCGAGGGCCTGCGCGCCATCGTTGCAGGAATCAAATGGCTCTTGGGCGGCCTGGGCGGCGCGCTGGCGGACTTCTACGCCGGCCTGGCCGGCGCGATGGGCATGAGCCCGTCGATCTTCAATCTGGTGCTGCTGGCGCTGGGCCTCATGTTCCTGTGGGGCGCGGTCAAGGCGCTGCTGCGGCGCTCGATTCTGGGGTTCCTCTTCTGGCTGTTCATGACGCTGCTGGTGCTGGGCGGGCTGGTGGACTAGCGGCTCCTAGCGCACTCGCGCCGTTGCTTGCGCCACCCCTTTCGCCACCTCCCGCAACCGCCGCACCATCGCCGGAAAGCGTTCCGCGCCGGTGTTGCCGTAGCCGATCACCAGACCATTGTCCTCGGGGCGCGGCGTGAGCGTGAACGAGGACAGGGCGCCAGGGTTCATGCCCAGCTTGCGCGCCTCGGCCACGATGGCCGCATCCGCAAATGAGGATGGCAGCCGCACCGTCAGATGCAATCCGCAGTGTCCGCCCAGGACCTCGTGTTCGATCCCCAGATGCAAGGCCAGCGCCTCGCGCAGCGCCGACTGGCGTTCGCGGTACAGGCGCCGCATGCGGCCCAGGTGGCGTGAGAACTGGCCGTTTTCGATGAAGGCCGCCATCGTGAGCTGCTCCAGCCGGTGGCCGCCGCGCTGCATCTCGACGATGGACGGCATGGCCTCGCGCGCGATGGCCTCGGGCAGCACCAGAAAGCCCAGGCGCAGGGCGGGGAACATCGTCTTGCTGAACGTGCCCACGTACAGCACCGGGGCGTCCGGCAACAGGCCCTGCATGGCGGCGATCGGTTCTCCCTGATGGCGGAACTCGCTGTCGTAGTCGTCTTCAATGATCCACGCATCCGCGCGCCGCGCGCGTTCCAGCAGGTCGAGCCGGCGCGTCAGCGACAGCACCGCGCCGGTGGGGTACTGGTGCGAAGGGGTCGTCTGAATCAGCCGGGGCGGCTGGCGCGCCCAGGCGTTTTCGGGGATGACAATGCCGTCGGCGTCCACACGCATGGCCACAACATTCAGGTCGCCCGCATGAAAGGCGGCCTTGGCGCCGCGATAGCCCGGATCTTCCAGCCAGGCCGTGTCGCCGGGATTGGTCAGCAGCTGCACGCACAGCGCCAGTCCGCCTTGCGCGCCTTCCGTGATGACGATGCGCGAGGCGTCGCAATGCACGCCACGCGATACGCGCAGGTATTGGGCGATGGCTTCGCGCAGCGCGGGCTCGCCGGCCGGATCCCCGTAGCCCAGCGCGGCGGCCGGGGCCGCCTGCAGCGCGCGGTCCTGCGCGCGGCGCCAGGCATTCATCGGGAATTGGGTCAGCGCGGGCGTGCCGGGCGTCATCGGCAGCGTGGCGTCCACAGCATGACGTGTGGAGACGATGCGGGCCAGGCGCCGGGCGGTCGCCGGCGCCTGCGTGGGGC
>JAEYVD010000239.1 GCA_023432075.1 Pseudomonadota bacterium
TGTCGCAGCACGAGCAGCAGGTCGCCGGTTCGTGCGTCATGGCCACGCAGGAAGGCACGCGTCCGCTCCTCGTTGAAATCCAGGCGCTGGTCGACAGTTCCCACGCACCCAATCCGCGCCGTCTGACGGTCGGCCTGGAAGGCAACCGTCTTGCCATGCTGCTGGCCGTCCTGCACCGGCACGCGGGCGTGTCGACCTTTGACCAGGACGTTTTTGTCAACGCGGTCGGCGGCGTGCGCATTACCGAACCCGCGGCCGACCTGCCGGTGCTGCTGGCCATCATGTCGTCGCTGCGCGACCGGCCGTTGCCGCGCGGGTTGATCGCATTCGGCGAAGTGGGACTGGCCGGCGAGATCCGGCCCGCCCCGCGCGGCCAGGAACGCCTGCGCGAAGCCGCCAAGCTGGGTTTTTCGGTGGCGCTCATTCCCAAGGCCAACGCACCGCGCCAGCCCATCGAGGGCCTTGAGATCTGGGCGGTCGACCGCCTGGACGCGGCATTGGAAAAGCTGCGTTGATGTGTCGCGACGTCTGTTGGAGCAATAAGTGAGTCTGTTCGTCATCGCCGCCTGTCTGGCAGCCGGCGGCCTGATTGGTTTCATGGGCGGCGTGCTGGGCATCGGGGGCGGACTGATCGCCATTCCGGCCCTTGTCCTCCTGATGGGAATGTCGCAACAGCTCGCGCAGGGCACGGCGCTCATCATGGTCTTGCCGACCATCATGATGGCGGTGCGCAAGTACAACCAGCAGACCCGCATCGATAAACGCGTGGCGCTGGCGGGCGCGGCGGGCGCCGTGGTGTTCACGTGGGTGGGCGCGCGGATGGCGCTGGGCATCGACTCGACCTTGCTGCGCCAGAGCTTCGCAGTGTTCCTGTTCTTCATCGCGCTGTTCTACGTCTGGCAGACCTGGCGCGCCTCGCGTCCAGCGGCGCGCCGCGCGCCGCCACCCAAGCGTCCCGCGCCGGTCTTCACGCCGCGCCGCGCAAGCGTGCTCGGCATCCTGTGCGGAACGCTGGGCGGATTCTTCGGCGTCGGCGGCGCCGTGCTGGCCGTGCCCATCATCACCACGGTCTTTCGCCTGCCGCAGACCACCGCGCAGGCGCTCGCGCTCAGCATGGTGATTCCGGGTTCCACCATCGCACTAATCACCTACACGTGGGCAGGGCAGGCGAACTGGATGGTCGGCGCGCCGCTAGCCATCGGCAGCCTGATCTTCGTGCCCATTGGCGTACGGCTCGCTTACCGGCTACCTGAACGCAAGCTGAGAGCGTGCTTCGCACTAATGCTGTTCGCCACCGTGGCGTTGCTGGCGTTCGAGGGATAGCAACAATTCTTGAGTGACGGAAAAATTGTGGTTCGGAAGTGAACCTTCTGAAGGGGCGGGCTTCAAACCGCATACGGGACTTGCGGCAACGTGCCGCCCCGTAACGGCAAAAGGCCTTTGGCCTTCACCAACCAGGAGCACCACAAATGACGACTCACTCCCGCATTGCTGCGTTTCTTTCCACTTCGGCCCTGTGCCTGGGCCTCGCCGCCGCGCCGTCGGCGTTTGCGGCGGGCGCCAGCAAGACCGGCGACACCAAGACTCAGGCGCATCACAAGCATCACAAGGCTGACAAGTCGTCCGCCAAGCACTCGGCAGGCGCAGCGAGCACGCACAAGTCTGGCGCCACGACGCCGACGAAATAACCGCGCCGGGCGGCATCGCCCACGTTCCTTTGCGCGACAAAGACTGACCGGACACGCGGGGGCCGGAAAGTCGAAAGCCTCTCGGTATGGGCGCCGAGAGGCTTTTTTGTGTCTGCTGCCAGGCCGGACGCCCCGCCGCACAGGCGGCCCGGGCGCCGCGGCGCGTTATTCCACAGGCGTGATCACGCGTCCGGTCTCGAAGAACGACTGCAGGTTCTCCAGCATCATGTTTTCCATGGCCAGGCGTGTTTCCTCGGTGGCGCTACCGATGTGCGGCAGCAGCACGGCCTTGTCGCTCTTCATCAGCGCTTCGGGCACCTTGGGTTCGTGCTCGAAGACGTCGAGCGCCGCGCAGCCCAGCTTGCCTTCTTCCAGGGCCGCGACCAGCGCGGTTTCGTCGATGACCGGGCCGCGCGCGATGTTGACGATGATGCCCTTGGGACCCAGGGCCTCGAGCACGTCGCGATTCACAAGGTGACGCGTGCTGGGACCGCCCACCGTGGCCACGATCAGGAAATCGGCCCACTTGGCCAGATCCGTCAGCGACGCCTCGTAGCCGTAGGCCACGTCGTCGCGCTTTCTGCGGTTGTGATACCGCACGTCCATGTCAAAGCCCGTACCGCGCTTGGCGATCGCTTCGCCGATGCGGCCCAGCCCGACGATGCCCAGCTTCTTGCCGCTGACGCGCAGGCCCAGCGGGATGCTGCCGTGCACCTGGCCCCATTGGCCGGCCCGCACGAAACGTTCGCCCTGACCCATGCGGCGGGCGCCGGCGATGAGCAGGCCCCAGGCCAGGTCCGCCACGCAATCGGTCAGCACGTCGGGCGTATTGCTGACCAGCACGCCACGCTTGCGCGCGGCCTCGACGTCGATTGTCTCGTAGCCCACGCCCCAGCTGCAGATGGCCTTCAGGTCCGGCAGCGCGTTGATGAGCTCGGCGTTGGCGCCGAAATTGGCGGACGTGACGACGGCGGTGATGCCCTTGCCGTGTTCGGCAAGCGCAGCCTTGCGATCCGGGTACTTCCACAATTCGATGACGTCATAGCCATCGGCCAGGCGCTGGTTGGCGGAAGGGGAGCCGGCCAGCGAGCCGACCTGGATGATGCGTTGCTTGGTGGTCATGTTGTCGTACGGTTGGGTGGCGAAGGTTTCATGCTACTTGATTCAAGCGGGGACCTTGCGGGCCGGGCGCGCAGCCAAGGCGGCTGCGCACCCGCTGCGGGACGCCCGCACGCAGGCATCCCGCGAAGCGTTACTCCAGCTGGATGTTGGCCTTCTGAATCACGTCCTTCCAACGCTTGACTTCAGCCTGCTGGAAATCGGCGAATTGCTGCGGCGTGTTGGCGACGACCTCGAAGCCCATGCCTTGCAGCGTTTTCTGGGTCTGGGGATCTCGCAGTGCGGTGCGCAGCGCCTCGGCCAGCTTGTCGACGACCGGCTGCGGCGTGCCCTTGGGCACGGCAAAGCCCTGCCAGGAATACACCACCATGTCCTTGATGCCGGCCTCCGTCAGCGTCGGCACATCGGGCAGGTCCGGCGTGCGGGCGTCGCCCGTGATGGCCAGCGCCTTGAGTTTGCCGGCCTTGATGTGGTTCTGCACCGCGCCCAGGTTCTGGAAGGACACGTTGACCTGCCCGCCGATGAGGTCCGCGATGGCCGCGCCGCCGCCCTTGTAAGGCACGTCCACGCCGGTGCTTTGCGTGCGCTGGCGGAACAGTACGGCCGACAGGTGATCCGACGAGCCCGTGCCCGACGAGGCGTACGACACGCGATTCGGATTCTTCTTCGCGTAGTCGACCAGCTCGGCGACGGTGCTGGCCGGGAACGAAGGCGCCGCGACCAGCACGTTGGGATTGCGCACTGCCTGCGTCAGGTAGGCGAAATCCTTGCTGGGGTTGTACGACAGGTTCTTGTACAGGGCTTCGTTGATGGCGAAGGTGCCGATGGAGCCGACCATCATGGTGTAGCCGTCCGGCGTGGAGCGGGCCAACGCCTGGGCGCCGATAGCGCTGTTCGCGCCCGGCTTGTTCTCGACGACGAAGGTCTGTCCCAGGATCTTGGACAGCGCCGGCGTGACCGAGCGCGCCGTGATGTCGGAAGACCCGCCTGGCACGAAGGGCACGATCATGGTGACGGGCTTTTCGGGGTAACCGGCGGCGTGGGCCGCCGGCGCCCCAAGCACAACGGCGCCCGCCGCGAAAACGGCGCTGATCAGTTTGTTCATGGTGTCTCCTGGTTCGCGTGATGATGAAGAACCCGCCGCTCACGCGTTGCGGGCAGGCCCCGGATCGGTGCAGGGTCAGTCGACCTTGGCGCCGGATTTCTTCACAACGTCGGCCCACTTGACGGTTTCCTGGGCCATGAACTGCTTGAATTGGGCGGGTGTGTTGCCGGACGGCGTCGCGCCTTGCGCCTGGAGCTGCGCGCGCACGGGCTCCTGCTGCAAGGCCGCGGCCACGTCGCGCTGGACCTTTTCCACGATCTCGGGCGGCGTGCCGGCCGGCGCCAGCAGGCCGAACCAGCTCGATGCCTCGTACCCCTTCACGCCGGCTTCGGCCATCGTGGGCACGTCGGGCAGGGCGGGCGAGCGGTTGGCCGTCGTGACGGCCAGGGGGCGCAGCTTGCCGGCCTTCAGAAATCCCATGGACGAGGGCAGGTTGTCGAAGATCAGGTCCGCCGATCCGGCCATCACGTCCGTCAGCGCGGGGCTGCTGCCCTTGTAGGGCACATGCGTCATGCGCGTGCCGGTCATGCTCTGGAAGAGTTCGCCTGACAGGTGCGTGGACGTGCCATTGCCCGTGGACGCCATGTTGACGCTGTCCGGATTGGCCTTCAGATACTTGATCAGGTCCGCCACGGTGCGGATGCCGTGCTTGTCGGCGAACTTGGGGTTGAGCTCAAGGATATTGGGCACCGGGATCACCAGCGTCACGGGCACGAAGTCCTTGACCGGGTCATATGGCAGCTTGGCGTACACGGACTGGTTGATGGCGTGCGTGCTGACGGTGCCCATCAAAAAGGTGTAGCCGTCGGGCGTGGCGCGAGCGGCTTCGGCCGAGCCGACGTTGCCGCCGGCGCCCGCCTTGTTGTCCACCACCACGGGCTTGTTCCAGCTTTTGCCCAATTCGGCCGCCACCACGCGCGCGGCGATGTCGGCGGTGCCGCCGGCAGGGAAGGGGACGATGATCTTGACTTCCCGCTCGGGGTAGTCGGCGAAGGCCGGCGAGGCCGGCAGGGCAAAGGCGGTGGCCGTCAGGAGGGCGGCGGCAAGAAGCCGGCCTCGCACAGGGGCTGCATACATGGAATTCGTCTCCTCGGTGTGCGCGTGGCCGCGCATCGTTTCTGGGGGTATTCCGCTCCCGGCAAGCCGGGAACTCGAAGACGCATGCGGCCCGCGCCTCATGCGCCTTGCGTGCTGCCGTTCAACTTGTAAAACAAATATAGGTATTGAGCTATAGCTTGTCAACCAAGTATACTTTTTCGACCCTACTTCTCTGACAACCGCACCCGCCAGGAGCCCTTCCATGAAAACCACCCCGGTCACCGCCCAGGATCTGCAGCGCTCGGTCATCGCCGTACCGCCGCTGGCCCGCAATGCCGATCTGTCGCTGAACGAATCGGCCAACAAGGCGCTGCTCGGCCACCTGGAAGCGGGCGGCGTGCGCAACGTCATGTATGGCGGCAACGCCAACTTCTACAACGTGGGTGTGAGCGAATATGCCCGCATCGTGGACATGCTGGCAAGCCTGGCGGGCCCGGACACCTGGATCCTGCCGTCGGTGGGCCCCGACTACGGCAAGATGATGGACCAGGCCGCCATCCTGCGTTCGCGCGCCTTCCCGACGGCGATGCTGCTGCCGATGTCCTTTCCGTACACCGACGCGGGGCTGGCCGACGGCGTGCGCCGTTTCACGGATGCGCTGGGCAAGCCGGCGGTGGTCTACATCAAGTCGGCGGACTACCTGGCGCCGGAAACCGCGGCGCGCCTGATCGAGGAAGGCCGCCTGGTCGCTTTCAAGTACGCCGTCGTGCGCGACGATCCGTCCGAAGACGCCTACCTGTCGGCGCTGCTGCAGGCCGTGGATTCGCGCTGGGTCGTCAGCGGCATCGGCGAGCGCCCGGCCATCGTCCACTACCGCCAATTCGGGCTCAAGAGCTTTACGTCCGGATCGGTTTGCGTGGCGCCGCGCGGGTCCATGCGCCTGCTGCATCTGCTGCAGGAAGGCCGCTACGATGAGGCCGAAGCCGTGCGCGAACAGTACCTCGGGCTGGAAGACTGCCGCGACAGCATCAGTCCCATCCGCGTGCTGCACGACGCCGTGACGCTGTCGGGCGTGGCGGACATGGGCCCGATGCTGCCGCTCTTGACCGGCATCTCCAGCGCCGAGCGTGAACGCGTGGCGCCCGTGGCCCGCGCGCTGGCCGCCTGGGACCGCGAGACCGCCACCGCGTGACGGCCGCGGCGCGCCGGACCCGCATTGCGGGTACGATGAGCGCCGTCCGCGTGTCGCAGCAGTCTGTCAGGGCCTGTTCCCCGCGCGTGGACAGGCCCTACTACCAGGAGGTTACGTGGCTCGACCCAAAGCATCCCCCCAACCCGCGCCGACTGCGTCCGGCGAACCGGAGGCGTCCGCCGCGCCGGTGCTGGAACGCGGGCACCGGGTACGGCTGGCGGACCAGCTTTACGGCCAGATCTTCGAACAGATCGTCTCCGGCGGACTGAACGTCGGCGACAAGCTGCCCTCCGAAAACGAAATTTCCGAACGCTACGGCGTGTCGCGGCCGGTCGTGCGCGAAGCCTTGCTGCGGCTGCGCGCCGATGGCCTGATCACCGCGCATCAGGGCCTGGGCACCTTCGTGAGCCACCAGCCCGCGCCGCGCCTGAAGGCGTTCAACGATGTGCAGAATGTCGGCGCCTATCTGCGCGCGCAAGAGGTGCGCGTGGCGCTTGAAGGCGACGCCGCGCGCCTGGCGGCCTTGCGGCGCACCGACGAACAGCTGGGCAAGATCGCCGACGCGCATGCGGCATTTGCCGATACGCTTGCCAAGGGCCAGGTGTCGGCGGAAGCGGACCTGGCGTTTCACGCCAGCATCGCCGAGGCCAGCGGCAACGACTTCTATCTGGGCGTGCTGGAAAGCATTCATGAATCCATCAGCGGCTTCATGCGCCTGACGCTCAATCTGACGCGCACGGGTTCGCGCCAGCGCGCGCAGCGCGTCGTGGACGAGCACGCGACCATCCTGGATGCGATCCGCGAACAAGATGGCGAACGCGCGCGCGTCGCCATGCAGTTCCATCTGGGCCAGGCCCGTCACAGGTTGGTCGACCGGGACCGGGACTGACGCCGCCAACGCCGCCCGCCACACAACAAGACAACAGGAGACAGACAGTGCCAGGGAACGGAGCAAACGCCACGGCCGTGCCGGTGGAAGAGGTGCGTGAACAGATCTTGCAGGTGCTGATGGCGTGGGGCATGGCCGAGGACCTGGCCCACACCACGGCGGGCCTGATGGCGCGCACGGACCTCTTCGGCATCGATTCGCACGGCATCTCCATGCTGCCCGCCTACGAGGAAAAATGGCGCGCCGGCACGCTGCGGCTGGACGCTCGCGCGCGCGTCGTGCGCGATAGCGGCGCAAGCGCGCTGATCGATGGCATGGGCGGGCTGGGCTATCCGGTTGCGGCGCAGGCCATGAACCTGGCCGTGGACAAGGCGCTGGAGCATGGCGTGGGCGCGGTCTCGGTCTGCAATTCGCACCACTTCGGCGCGGCGGGCGTGTACGCGCGCATCGCAGTCGAACGCGGCGTGGTCGGGCTGGTCACCAGCAGCGCCAACGGCGTCATCATGGTCCCCACGCGCGGTGCGATGCCGATGCTGGGCACCAACCCCATCGCGTTCGGCGCGCCCGCGGCCTACAACGAGCCCTTCGTGCTCGACATGGCCACGACCACCGTGGCGGCCAACAAGGTCAAGGTCTACGATTTCCTGGACAAGCCCTTGCCGCCGGGTTGGGCGGTGGACGGGCAGGGCGCGCCGGTCACGGACGCGGACGCCGCGATGCAGTTCATCTTCAAGCGTCCCGAAGGCGGCCTCACGCCGCTGGGCGGCACAACCGCCATGAGCAGCCACAAAGGCTATGGCCTGGCGATGATGGCGCAGATTCTGGGCGGCACGCTCAGCGGCAGCGCTTTCGCGGCCCGGCGCGCCGCCACGCGCCGTCCCGGCGAGCCCGACGACGTCGGGCACTTCTTCCTTGCGCTCAATCCCGACGCCTTCCGCGCGGCCGGATCGTTCGAGTCGGACATGGACGACATGATCGACGCCATGCACGACACGCCGCCAGCCGACCCGACCGAACCGGTGCTGGTGGCCGGCGAGCCCGAAGCGGCCGAGCGCGCGCGCCGGTTGCGCGAAGGCATTCCGATCCCCGCGGCGCTGGCCGAACGCCTGCGCGGCATCTGCGAGCGCGCCGGCACGCCGTACCTGCTGGATCCCGCCTGAGTCCGTCTTGTCGATCGCGCCCCGACGGGGCGTCTTATGGTATGAACACGCATTGACCCCGCCACAGAGCAGAGGAAGCGAGACATGAGCCATTCCAACAATCGCAAGAAACCCGAAGACCTGCGCAGCCACCGCTGGTACGGCGTGAAGGACCTGCGGTCCTTCGGCCACCGGTCGCGGACCGCGCAGATGGGCTATCACCGCTCCGATTACGCCGGCAAGCCGGTGATTGCCATCATCAACACCTGGAGCGACATCAACCCCTGTCACAGCCACTTCAAGCAGCGTGTCGAAGAGGTCAAGCGCGGCATCTGGCAGGCGGGCGGATTTCCGGTGGAGATGCCGGCGATGAGCCTGTCCGAGCCCTTCCAGAACCCCACGACGATGCTCTACCGCAACCTGCTGGCGATGGAGACCGAGGAGCTGCTGCGCTCGTATCCCGCCGATGGCTGCGTGCTCATGGGCGGCTGCGACAAGACCACACCGGCGCTCATCATGGGTGCGGTGTCGATGGACCTGCCCACCATCTTCGTGCCGGCCGGGCCGATGC
>JAEYVD010000246.1 GCA_023432075.1 Pseudomonadota bacterium
GCGCCTTCGCGACGAAGCTGGCGGCAATGATGCCGTTGGCGCCCGGACGGTTCTCCACCACGATGGGTTGCCCAAGCGCCGAACCGATCTTCTCGCCCAGCAGCCGGGCGACCACATCGCCGCCCGATCCCGCGGATTGCGGCACGATCAACCTGACCGGACGATCCGGAAAGGTGGACGTTGCGCCCGCCTGCGTGCTCCACAGCATTGCCACGCCACACAAGGCGCTAAGAAAACGACGTTCCCACTGCATAGATTCTTCCCCTGACTTGGCGACTGAACGCGCCCTGTTGCCCGTTATGAGCATGGGGAGAAATAGTAGGGAGCGCACGTCGGCGGCTCAAATATGGGTTTGCGATGGGCCTATAGGAAAAACCTTTGGTACGGGGGAAATCGTGTGGAATGGGCCTGCGCGCGCGGGTTTGTCCCAGGTGCGTGCGCCGAGCGCGTCAGAACGCTTCGCCCTGCCGCACTGCCAGCGCCGCAGCCGCCGCGCGCGTTTCCACGCCCAGTTTGACGTAGATGTGTTCCAGATGTTTGTTCACCGTTCTTGGCGACATGCCCAGAATCTCGGCGATGTCGCGATTCGTTTTTCCCTTGGCCAGCCAGCGCAGCACATCGGCCTCTCGCGGCGTCAGGCCGTAGGCCGTGGCCAGCGGCGCCGTCTCCTGCAACAGCAGCAACGTTTCGCCGCTGCGCCGTGATGCCGACAGGCTCAAGGTCAAACGCCCTCGCGCGCTGGCCAGCACCAGGGGCTCGGCTGCCGGGCCGGCCTTCAGGTTGCGCGCCACCCACTCCGCCAGGGGCGCGGGCAGCTCTGAGGCATCCTCCGCGCAGCCAAAATACGCGGTCAACCAGATCCGCGCCTTGCCCGTCTTCCAGATCGGCAGCCCGCTCGCATCCAGTGCCACCACGGCACGTGCGGCCGCGTCGATCGCGTCAAAGGCGGCCGACAGGCTGCGCGCATTGCGCAGATGCGTTCGCAGCCTGGCCCCCACCCCGTCCGGGTCCAGCGGCTTGGTCACATAGTCCACGCCGCCGACGCGAAACGCCTTCAACACGTGCTCGGGCTCGGTCAGGCCCGTCATGAACACCACGGGCACGTCTCCCGCCGCGGGGTGCGCTTTCAAGCGTGCGCAGGTCTCGAAGCCGTCCATGCCTGGCATCACCGCATCGAGCAGCACGATATCCGGCACCACGAAATCCACCCGTTCGATCGCCGATTGGCCATCGGTTGCCACCAGCACCTGATAGCCCGCCGCATCCAAAGCGGTGGAGAGCATTTTCAGATTGTCCGGCGCGTCATCGACCAGCATGACGAGGTTTTTATCGGGCGTGGGCATGGTGACGCTGTACATGGTGTTTAAGCACCTGATTGAATTCACTCAGTTGAAACTCGCCTGCCAGCGCGCGCAGATGCGCCGTCAATTCGCGCGTTTCAGCGCGGCGGCTCCGTATTTCTTCCAGCTTGGCCTGAATGCCCTTGATGTAGCCCATGGCCCCCAGCTCCAGAAGCGCCTCGGCATCCTCGCGCTCCAGCGCCACCCGATGCAGGTCCCCCGCCGGCAGCGCCGCCTCGACCTGCGCCACTTGCCAGTCCAGCTTGAGCAGACGGCCCAGATGGTTCAGCAAATCCTCGACCATCACCGGCTTGGCAATGAAGGCGTTGTGCCCGCTCTGTGCCGGATCTTTCGGGTCCAGCCCCAGGATGTTGGCCGACAGCATCACGATAGGGACGGCCACGCCTTCATCGCGCAGGCGCCGCACAACGTCCCATCCGGTCATGTTCGGCATCGAGACGTCCATCAGTATCAGCGCTGGCCGCAACGTGTGCACGCAGGCTAGGCACGCGGCGCCATGCGGCGCTTCGTGAACCTCAAAGCCTAGCGGCTCGAGCAGGTCGCGAACCAGGCGCCGCTGCGAGGGCTGGTCATCCACCGTCAGAATCCGCAGCCGCTCGCCGCGGTAGCCCACCACCAGCCCCGACGGCCGGGCGTCGCTGCGCGGCGAGCGCACTTCCGGCAGGAACAGTTTGAGCGTGAACACACTGCCGCGGCCGACGACGCTGCGCACCGTCAGCTCGCCGCCCATGATGCCGGTCAGCATGCGGCAGATGGTCAGCCCCAGGCCCGTGCCGGAATCGGCCTGCTCGACCGCCGCCCAGCTGCGCTCAAAGGGCAGAAAGATGCGTTCGAGATCCTCGGCCGGTATGCCGCGGCCGCTATCCTCCACTTCGAACAACACCATGTCCGCGGCCGACTTGACGCGCATCGAGACCTGCCCTGCCGAGGTGAACTTCAGCGCATTGCTCAACAGGTTGATCAGGATCTGCCGCAGCCGCTTTTCGTCGATATGCACGATGGAGGGAAGTTCGGCCGCCTCATAGCAGAAGGCCAGTCCCTTGAGCGTGCTTTGCGGCCTGAACATCTGCACGATCTGTTCCAGAAACTCGGGCAGACGCAGCTCGCTGTTCTCGAGCCTGAGCCGGCCCGCCTCGATGCGCGCGATGTCCAGCAGTCCGTCGATGAGACCGATCAAATGCTTGCCGCTGCGATGGATCACGTCGATCGCCTCGCGCCGCGCCGGTGGCAAGCCCGGGTCGCGCTGCAGAATCTGTGCGTAACCCAGAATGCTGTTCAACGGCGCGCGCAGCTCATGGCTCATCCCGCCCATGAAACGGCTTTTAGCCAGATTGGCGCTTTCAGCCGCCTCCTTGGCCTGTTGCAACTGGGCGTCGGTCTGCTTGTGTGCCTGGATCTCGCGCAGCAGCAGATGGGTCTGGCGATCCGATTCCTCTTGCGCCACGCGCCGGCTTTCGTGGGCCAGCACCAGCCACCAGGCGGCGACGCCGCCGATCAGCAGCAAGGCGGCATACAACTTCAGGAAGGTTGGCCGCAACCCCGAGGGATCCAGCCCGCCTCGCAGGTGACTGGCGACCTCCTGGTAGTAGATCAAGCCCAGAATGCCGGCAAGCAGCGTGCCCATTCCCGCCACGATCAGGAGGTAGTGGCCCAGGCGGCTATGCAGCAGCGGCGTGACCCGTGCTGGCAAGAGCCGGGTGAGGACCGCCTGCACCTGATCCTTCAAGCGTCCCTGCTGTTTGCAGCGATCCTGGCAGCGGGCGTCCAGCGTGCAGCACAAGGAACAGATGGACCCGTTATAAGCCGGGCAATGCGCCATGTCCGGCTGTTCGAAACGGTTGGCGCAGATCACGCAGACATGATCGGAACCCGCGACATCGACCGGCGTGCGCGCCAGGTTGTAGCGGCCGCGCGTGCGCCAGGCGATGACCGGTGCGCAGACAAAGGCGGCCAGCAAGGCGACAAACGGCGACAAAGCCTGCGCCAGCGCGCCCGCCGTGCCCGGGAACACGCCGGCAAAGGCCAGCAGGCCCAGTGTCATGGCGATCAGCATGCTGCCCACGCCCACCGGATTGATGTCATACAGATAGGCGCGGCGGAATTCGATCCGGGCCGGCGACAGCCCCAGCGGCTTGTTGATCACCAGATCGGCCACCAGCGCCCCTATCCAGGCCAGCGCAACGTGCGAGAACACCGCCAGCACGTGCTCCAGCGCGCCGAACACGCCCATTTCCATCAGGACCACTGAGATCAGCACGTTGAAGACCAGCCACACCACGCGCCCGGGATGGCTATGCGTGATGCGGGCAAAGAAATTGGACCAGGCCAGCGAGCCGGCATAGGCATTGGTCACATTGATCTTGACCTGCGAGATCACCACGAAGGCCGTTACCAAGGCCAGCGCCAGGCCAGGATGGCTGACGACATAGGTATAAGCCGCCAGATACATATGCGTGGGGTCGCCCGCCTTGTCGACCGGCGTGCCCAGGGACAGGGCCAGCCAGGCCAGAAAGGCGCCGCCCAAGATTTTGGCCGCGCCGGGCACGATCCAGCCCGGACCCGCGCAGACCAGGGCGAGCCACCACCGCGTGCGGTTGGCGGCCGTGCGTTCGGGCAGAAAGCGCAGAAAGTCGACTTGCTCGCCGATCTGCGTGACCAGCGAGGCGGCCACCGCAACGGCCGAACCAAACATCAGCAGATTGAAATTGCCGCCCCGGCCGTCGTAGCCCGGAAACCGCAGGAACTCTTGCAATGTCCCGGGATCGCGCCAGGCGATGAACGCATAGGGCAAGAGCAGCAGCACCAGCCAGATCGGTTGCGTCCAGGATTGCAGGCGGCTGATGAAGGTAATGCCATAAGCCACCATGGGCAGGATGACGACAGCGCACAAGAGGTAGCCGACGGACAGCGGCAGGCCGGTGGCCAGCTCGATGGCCAGCGCCATGATGGCCGCCTCCAGCGCGAAAAAGATGAAGGTGAAGGAGGCGTAGATCAGCGAGGTAATGGTCGAGCCGATGTAGCCAAAGCCGGCCCCTCGCGTCAGCAGATCCATGTCCAGACCATGGCGCGCCGCGTAATAGGCGATCGGCAACCCGGTCAGGAAGGTGACGATCGCCACGGCGATGATGGCCCAGAACGCATTGACGAAGCCATAGTTCAGCGCCAGCGCGCCGCCGATGGCTTCCAGCGCCAGGAACGACACGGCGCCCAGCGCGGTATTGGCGACCCGTAACTCGGACCACTTGCGAAACGACACGGGCGTGAAACGCAGCGCATAGTCTTCCAGCGTCTCATTGGCGACCCAGGTGTTGTAGTCGCGACGGATCTTGACGATGCGTTGGGGCGCGCTGGCAGACAAATCGGGCTCCGCGGAATGGGGGGATACGTCATTGAACGTAGGTACCGTTGTAACGCCCGGGGGGCGGCGGTGGCTCTACGTCAATCAACGTATGTTGCAGTGCGTCATAGGCTCCTAGTATGCCCTCACCCTCCGGGCTGCGGCATGTGCCGCGCATGCTCGGTTTCCCTGGTCGTGATCCATTGAGGAGTCATCGATGTCTGGCAAAACCCCTTTTGATAATGCCCCGGAGCTGCCCTCGCGCCGGCGCCTGGCCCTGGCTTTTGCCTCCCTGCCGCTGCTGGGCATACCGGCGCTGTCGCGGGCCGCTGCGCCGGCCACCTCGGCCATCAACACCACCGGCCTGGCCATTACCGACACCGAAGTCACGGTAGGCCAATTGCACTCGGCGACCGGCACCATGGCCATCAGCGAGACGGGGTCGATTCAATCCGAGCGTCTGGCGATCGAGCAGATCAATGCGATGGGCGGCATTTTGGGCCGCAAGATCAAGATCATCCAGGAAGACGGCGCCTCGGACTGGCCGACCTTTGCCGAAAAGGCCCGCAAACTGCTGGTCAGCGACAAGGTCGCCACGGTGTTCGGCTGCTGGACCTCGGCGTCGCGCAAGGCGGTCCTGCCGGTGTTCGAGAAAGAAAACGGCCTGCTCTACTACCCGACCTTCTATGAAGGCCTGGAGCAATCCAAGAACGTCTTCTATACCGGGCAGGAGGCCACGCAGCAGATCCTGTCCAGCCTGGATTGGCTGGCGCGCGAGAAGAAGGCGCGTTCCTTCTACCTGATCGGCTCCGACTACATCTGGCCCCGCACGTCCAACAAGATCGCCCGCAAGCACATCGAGAACGTGCTCAAGGGCGAAGTGGTGGGCGAGGAATACTACCCGCTGGGCCACACGCAGTTCGGCTCGCTGATCAACAAGATCAAGCTGAAGAAGCCCGACGTGGTGTTCGCCGTGGTGGTGGGCGGCAGCAATGTCTCGTTCTACAAGCAGCTCAAGGCGGCGGGCGTCACGAGCGGCAAGCAAAAGCTCCTGACCATCTCCGTGACCGAAGATGAATTGCTGGGCATCGGCGGTGAAAACGCCGAGGGCTTCTGGTCCTGCATGAAGTATTTCCAGAGCCTGGACAACGCCAACAACAAGAAGTTCGTCGAAGCCTTCAAGGCCAGGTATGGCGCCGACGCCGTGATCGGCGATGTGACCCAGGCGGCCTATCTGGGACCCTGGCTGTGGAAGATGGCGGTGGAGAAGGCGGGCAGCTTCGATGTCGACAAGGTGGTCGCCGCGTCGGCCGGCCTGGAATTCAAGGAAGCGCCCGAAGGCTACGTCAAGATCGACCCCAACCACCATCTGTGGAGCAAGACCCGCATTGGCCAGATTCGCAAGGACGGCCAGTTCGACGTGATCTTCGAGACCCCGGAGCTCATCAAGCCCGATCCCTTCCCCAAGGGTTATCAGTAATCACGTCGATCCGGGCGCCGCGCGCGACGCCCTTTCCACTGCCGGGAGCCATCCATGGAATCCTTCTCCGATCTTGGGGCCATCCTGCTGATGCAGGGCTTTAATGGTTTATCGGTCTTCAGCGTGCTGTTGCTGATGGCCCTGGGCCTGGCGATCATCTTTGGCCAGATGGGCGTCATCAACATGGCCCATGGCGAGTTCCTGGCGGTGGGCGCCTATTGCACCTATCTCTGTTCCGAACTGGTTCAGCAGTACGCGCCGGGCCTGATGCCGGCCTACTTCTTCGTCGCCATCCTGCTGGCCTTTGCGGTGACCTTCAGCCTGGGCTGGCTGACCGAGTGGCTGATGATTCGTCATCTGTACCGCAGGCCGCTGGACACGCTGCTGGCGACCTGGGGCTTGTCGCTGGTGCTGCAGCAGACCCTGCGTTCGCTGTTCGGTCCGCGTGAAGTCAGCCCCACGCTGCCCGACTGGCTGATGGGCTCATGGCAGCCGCTGGACGGCGTGGACATCCCGATCAATGGCCTTTTCGTCATGTCGATCAGCATCGTGCTGACTGGCGCGCTGCTTCTGGCGTTGTTCCGGTCGACCTGGGGCCTGCACGTGCGCGCCACGGTGCAGAACCGACCCATGAGCGGCGCGGTGGGTATCGACACGAAGCGCGTGGACCGCGTGACGTTCTCGCTGGGTTGCGGGATTGCCGGGATTGCCGGCGCCGCGTTCACGACCATCGGTTCGACCGGCCCGACCAGCGGCTCGCTCTACATCGTCGATACGTTCCTGACGGTGGTGTTTGGCGGCGCGGCCAGCTTGTTCGGCACCATCGCTTCGGCCTTCGTCATCGCGCAGACGCAATCGATCTCGGAGTTCTTCATGACCGGCTCGATGGCCAAAGTGCTGACGCTGTCGGCCATCGTGATCATTCTGATGCTGCGCCCGCAAGGCCTGTTCAGCATCAAGGTACGCAGGTAGGGGGCGCATCATGCAGAAATTCTTTCATAACGTGATCGGCGGGCGCGAAGGACTGGCCGGGCTGGCCATTCTGGCGCTGCTGCTGTTCGTGGTGTTTCCGCTGGCGCTGGACGTCTTCCGGCTCAACCTGATCGGCAAGTACCTGTCTTATGCCTTCGTCGCGCTGGGCCTGGTGCTGTGCTGGGGCTATGGCGGCATCCTGAGCCTGGGCCAGGGGGTGTTCTTCGGGCTGGGCGGCTATTGCATGGCGATGTTTCTGAAGTTGGAAGCCTCGACACCGGAGGCCACCAAGATCCAGTCCACGCCCGGTATTCCGGATTTCATGGATTGGAACCAGCTGACGTCGCTGCCCTGGTTCTGGGTGCCCTTCAAGAGCTTCTGGTTCACCTTGATGGCAGTGCCGGTGCTGCCCTGCCTGCTGGCGTTGATTCTGGGCGCGGCCATGTTCAAGCGCCGCGTGGGCGACACCTATTTCGCCATCGTGACGCAGGCCGTCGCGCTGATTCTGTCGGTGCTCATCATCGGCCAGCAAGGCTGGACGGGCGGCGTCAATGGCATCACCGACCTGAAGACGTTGCTGGGCTGGGATATCCGCACGGACAGCGCCCGGCTGGTGCTGTACTTCATCAACGGCGCGCTGCTGTTCGCGTGCATCCTGTTCGGCCGATACCTGCTCTCGTCCAAACTGGGCAAGCTGCTGATGGCCATGCGTGACAAAGAAGAGCGTGTGCGCTTCTCGGGTTACGACGTCGCCAGCTTCAAGGTCTTTGTCTTCTGCGTGGCCGCCGTGTTCTCGGCGATCGGCGGGGCCATGTTCACCTTGCAGGTTGGCTTCATGTCGCCTTCCTTCGTGGGGATCGTGCCATCCATTGAAATGGTCATCTTTGCAGCCGTCGGCGGCCGGCTGTCCCTATTGGGCGCAGTCTACGGCACGCTGCTGGTCAACTTCGGCAAAAGCTATTTCTCCGAGAGTTTCCCGCAGCTCTGGCTGTTCCTGATGGGCGGGCTGTTCATTGCGGTCGTGATGGCGTTTCCCAACGGGCTGGCCGGTCTGTATCACCAATACACCCAGAAGCGCTTGGCGCGTAAAGCATCGCGCCGGCAGGCAGATGGCGCCGTGGAGGCCGCATGAACCCGTCAGAATTCGCGTTGTACATCGAAGGCCTGACCGTGTCGTTCAACGGCTTTGTCGCGGTCAACGACCTGAACCTGTACGTCGATCAAGGAGAGCTGCGTGTCGTCATTGGTCCCAATGGCGCCGGCAAGACCACGCTGCTGGATCTGATCTGCGGCCGCACCAAGGCGACCGCGGGCTCCATCCGCTTCAAGGACACCGAGCTGACCGGTCTGGCGGAGTACGAAATCGTGCGCGCCGGCGTGGGCCGCAAATTCCAGACGCCCTCCATCTATGAAACCCTGTCCGTCCGGGAAAACCTGGAAGTCTCGTTTCCGGCCGGGCGCAGCGTGCTGGGCGCGCTGACCTTCAGGCGAAGTGCGGCCGTGGTCGAGCGGGTGGAACAGGTGGCCGAAGAGATATTTCTTGCCGACCAGCTCGACCGATCGGCGGAGCTGCTGTCGCACGGCCAGAAGCAATGGCTGGAGATCGGCATGCTGCTGATGCAGGAGCCCGAGCTGATGATGCTGGACGAACCCGTGGCCGGCATGAGCGTGTCCGAGCGCGAGCGCACGGCCGAACTGCTCAATCGAATCAGCCGCAATCGATCGCTCATCGTGATCGAGCATGACATGGAGTTCGTCAAGAACATCGCGCACAAGGTCACGGTGCTGCACCAGGGCCGAGTGCTGGCCGAGGGCAGCATGGACAAGGTGCAGTCCGATCCGCGCGTGGTTGAAGTCTATCTCGGCCACTGAGGCCAGGAGGCAATATGTTCAATATCGCTGGCCTGGTTTCGGGCTATGGCCAAAGCAAAGTCATCCACGGTGTCGACCTGGCCGTGGCCTCTGGTGAAATCGTCGCCGTGATGGGGCGAAACGGCATGGGCAAGACCACGCTATTCAAGACCATGATGGGGATGCTGCCCACCATGCAGGGCTCGATCTCGCTCGACGGCAAGGCGCTCGAACGCCTGGAAAGCCATCAGCGCGTGCGCAGCGGCGTGGCCTACGTGCCGCAAGGCCGCATGATCTTCCCGACGCTCACCGTCGAGGAAAACATCCGTACCGGCATGCGCGGGCGGGCACTGCGCAACACCATTCCTGAGGACATCTACGCGCTGTTTCCGGTGTTGCACGAGATGCGCGGCCGGCGTGGCGGCGATCTTTCGGGCGGGCAGCAGCAGCAGCTTGCCATCGCGCGCGCCCTGGTCACCAACCCCCGCGTGTTGCTGCTGGACGAGCCCACCGAGGGCATACAGCCGTCCATCATCAAGGACATCGCCCGCAGCCTGCTGGAGATCCGCAAACTGCGCAGCCTGGCCATTGTGGTGTCCGAACAAGTCTTGAGTTTCACCATGCAGATCGCCGACCGGCTCATCGTGATCGACAAGGGCCGCTTCGTGCACGAAGACCCGCGCGGGCGCGTGGACGAAAAGACGATCAGCAAATACCTGTCTGTCTGAAGCCGTTGTCCATCCAAAAGGAGCATGACATGCCTGAAACCCTGATCAAGGTCGACCTGGCCCAATCCCCCTACGAAAACGAAGGCGTGCACAATCGCTGGCATCCCGATATCCCCATGGCGACGTGGGTCCGGCCGGGCGACGATTTCGTGCTCGAAACCTACGACTGGACCGGCGGCGCGATCAAGAACGATGACGATGCCTCCGATGTGCGCGACGTGGACCTGTCCACGGTGCACTTTCTGTCTGGCCCGGTCGGCGTCGAAGGCGCCGAGCCCGGTGATTTGCTGGTGGTGGATTTGCTGGATATCGGCGCCAAGCAGGAAAGCCTGTGGGGCTTCAATGGCTTTTTCAGCAAGAACAATGGCGGCGGCTTTCTGACCGAGCACTTCCCGTCGGCGCAAAAGTCGATCTGGGATTTTGAAGGCATGTTCACGACGTCGCGCCATATCCCCGGCGTGCGTTTCGCTGGCCTCATCCATCCGGGCCTGATTGGCTGCCTGCCGGATCAGGCGCTGCTGGACAAGTGGAATGAGCGCGAACAGAAGCTGATCGATAGCGATCCCGAACGCGTGCCGCCGCTGGCCAATCCTCCTGCGCCCAAGACCGCGCACATGGGCAAGCTCAAGGGCGCCGAGCGGGATCGTGCCGCCGCCACCGGTGCGCGCACCGTGCCCCCGCGCGAGCACGGCGGCAATTGCGATATCAAGGACCTGTCGCGCGGATCCCGGGTGTTCTTTCCGGTCTACGTCAAAGGTGGCGGCCTGTCCGTCGGCGATCTGCACTTCTCGCAGGGCGATGGCGAGATCACCTTCTGCGGCGCCATCGAAATGGCGGGTTGGGTGCACATGCGTGTGTCGCTCATCAAGGGCGGCATGGCCAAGTACGGCATTCGCAACCCCATCTTCAAACCCAGCCCCATCACGCCCAACTACAAGGATTACCTGATCTTCGAAGGCATTTCGGTCGACGAAGGCGGCAAACAGCACTATCTGGACGTGCACATCGCCTATCGCCAGGCCTGCCTGAACGCCATCGAATATCTGAAGAAATTTGGCTATTCGGGCGCGCAGGCGTATTCGATATTGGGCACGGCGCCGGTGCAGGGCCACATCAGTGGCGTGGTGGACATTCCCAATGCCTGCGCGACGTTGTGGCTGCCGACCGAGATCTTCGATATCGACATCCAGCCCAATGCGCTGGGCGACGTGCCGCAGATCAAGCGTGGCATGGACATGCCCATCGCCGAAGACCTTTAAGGAGCCGGCATGCCGCTCTATGACTATCGTTGCCAGGACTGCGGCGAGTTCTCAGTTCTGAGGCCGTTATCGCAATGGCGTGACCTTGCGTCCTGCCCCGATTGCGGCGTCTCCTGCGAGCGCTTCGTCAGCGGCGCACCCGCGGTCTCTGCGTTGTCCTCGGCAATGCACCGCGCCCGCGCCGTCAACGAACGCGCAGCCCATGAACCGCGCAGCACCCGGAGCGGCCACGGCATGGGGTGCGGTTGTTGCGCCGGCGCGAAAGCCGCGGGCAGGACGCGCCAGACCGCAGACGGGGGCAAGACCTTCGCTGGCGCCCGGCCTTGGATGATCAGCCACTAAAGACGGATAGCGACGGCCGGCGGTTTGCCCTGCACCAACGCGTGGTTTGATTGTTAAACAAAATGGGTTGCATTCGCAGCCCATTTTTCATTTTCGCTGAATCGCCAACGATTGGTTTTTCGCGTGTTTATAAAAAACAAAGGTGGTGTAGTGGTATTCACTGATATTCCCTGCGATTAATCAGGCGCTACTCTTTTCCGCGTACAGGCGTGGTCCGATATTAAGTGCGATTGTTGTGCAGTCTTGCGTAACTTGGCAGCCTTCGATATCGAGTGGTGATTCCATGATTCCCTTGCCACCCAACCCGGCTGAAGCGGCCGCGAGAGCGAAATGCGCAACACGGATCTCGATCGTTATCCCCTTCTTGAATGAACAGGATGCCCTCCCTATATGTCATGCGAGGCTGAAAGAGATTCTTGACAGGCTGGCTCTGTCCTACGAACTGGTGTTCGTGGATGACGGAAGCACTGACAACAGCGTGGTTTACCTGGCTACGCTGATACGGCGGGATCCCAGTGTCCGGTTGGTGCGCCTGAGCAGAAACTTCGGTAAAGAGGCGGCGATGAGCGCAGGGCTGGCGCACGCGCGCGGCGAGGCCGTGATCATGCTGGACGCCGACTTGCAGGATCCGCCGGAGCTCATTCCGGAAATGGTCAAGGCGTGGCAGGAAGGCTTTGACGTCGTCTCCATGCGAAGACGAAAGCGCGAGGGCGAAGGGGCGGCAAAGCGGCTGTCCGCCTATGTGTTCTATCGCGTGCTGAGCCGGATGAGCCGATCTCGGATACCCGCGGATACCGGCGATTTCAGGCTGATGAGCCGCAGAACGGTAGAGGCATTGCTTCAGCTTCCCGAGCGCTGCCGATATATGAAGGGTCTATATTCGTGGATCGGGTTTCCGACCAAAGTAATCGAATATGACCGCGCGCCCCGGGTCGCGGGCCGGACAAAATGGAATTACCTGGCGCTGTTCGGGCTTGCCCTTGAGGGGATTACCTCTTTCTCGACCGCGCCGTTGCGCTGGGCAACCGGCATCGGGGCGGTGGTCGCGTTGGCGGGCGCCTCGTTCGGCTTCTGGATCATATTCAAAACAATTGTTTTTGGTCACGACGTACCGGGTTATCCGTCACTGACGGCCATGATTACGCTTCTTAGCGGTATTCAGCTGTTAACGATCGGCCTCTTGGGCGAATACGTGGGGAAGGGCTACCTGGAAACAAAGCAGCGGCCGATCTTCGTCGTGTGCGAGGTGCTCGAGGCCACCCCCGACACGGCTTCGCGCCATGCAGCAATGACAGAAGCCGATGCGGCGCAAGGCTGATTGGTTTTTCTGGGGACTGGCCGGCATCGCCATCGCGCGTCTTTTTTCCATGGCGGCGTTACCGCTGATTGATACGTCGGAGCCGAGATACGCTGAAATCGCCCGGCTGATGGTCGAGACCGGCGACTGGACAACGCCCTGGTTCGAGCCGGGTGTGCCGTTCTGGGGAAAGCCGCCGCTCTCGTTCTGGAGCCAGGCGTTGGGGATAAAGATCCTGGGGACGTCGGAGTTCGCGGTCCGGCTTCCCTCGTTCCTTGCAATGGCGGCGCTTGCCGCATTGCTGTACCGCGGCGCCACCGTCCTTGCCGGTCGAGACCCTGCGCGATGGGCCACGCTGATACTGGCGTCCATGCTTCTGCCGCTTACTGCGGCTGGGGCGGTGCTGACCGATCCGTTCTTTGCGCTGGGGGTCACCTGTTCGCTGCTGGCGTTCATGGTCGCGCCCATCGTTCCCACGCCGTTCTGGCGCTATGGTTTCTTCGTGGGCCTGGCGATCGGACTGCTGTCGAAGGGGCCGCTTGCGTTCGTCCTCGTCGGACTGGTGGTCGTGCCATGGCTTGCGATGCATCACGAACGCAGGGCGCATCTGCGCGCGTTTCCCTGGTTCAAGGGCACGTTGGTGATGATCGCGCTGAGTGCTCCTTGGTACATCGCCGCCGAGTTGAAGACCCCCGGGTTCCTCCAATATTTTTTGGTCGGCGAGCACTTTCTGCGATTCGTGGACGCGGGCTGGCAGGGAGATCTGTATGGCACCGCGCACGAGCGGCCGTGGGGAAGGATTTGGTTGGAGTGGCTGCTTGCGTCCTTCCCGTGGGGAGTGGGCGCAATTGTGCTGGCGGGTTGGATTGGCGCCAACGCGTCCCGCCGGGCAAGGGCGGTTCAGGCCGGCAGGTCGCCCGTCGTCGGGTTCCTGGCCCTGTGGGCTGTTGCCGCGCCTGTGTTTTTCACCTTCTCCGGAAATGTACTTTGGACGTACGTGTTGCCAAGCTTGCCTGCGTTTGCCTTGCTGTTGTCGATATGCGCCAACCTGTTCTTTCCCGCCGGCAACGCGCCGCGTTTGCGCAAGATGCTGATCGCGACGGGCGCATTGGTGCCGATAGCGGCAGTCACCCTTGGGCTGATAGCGATTGCGGCTCCCGCCAAGCTTGAGACGGAGAAGCAATTGGTGGCGGTGGCCCGGTCACAGATGCACGAAGGTCAGACCCTTTATTTTGTGCACGCCCGGCCTTTCTCCGCACGTTTTTATTCAGAGGGCAAGGCGGCGCTCATCGGTCTGGGCGAGCTGGAAAAGCTGGTTCTGGAAAAGCGCGAATCCGCTTTCGTCGCAATTCCCAAAAGAAAGGCGTCTTCCGTGGAGGAAAGCGTCAAGGCGCGGTTGGCGCCGATCTATGAGAGCCGGCGCTATACGCTGTACAGAATAATAGGCTGATTGAGCCCCGCGATCCCGACGCCAGGACGGCTCCAGGAACGCGGATTCGCCCCGTCCTCACAGTGTCGACATCTGTCCCGGCAACCACAGCGCCAGTTGCGGCGCGGCCAGCAGCAGCACGATCATCAGCAGCAGCATGGCAAGGAAGGGCAGCACGCCCACCACCACGTCCATGAACTTGCCCTGGCCGCGCACGCTGTGCACCACGAACAGATTCATGCCGAAGGGGGGCGTGAGCTGGCCCATTTCGCACAGCACGATCAGCATCACGCCGAACCACACCGGGTCGTAGCCCAGCGCCATGACGATGGGCACGGTGAGCGGCGCGGTGGTGACCAGCATGGCGAGCGTGTCCATGAAGCAGCCGAGCAGGAGGTAGAAAAGGATGATGGCCAGCATCATGCCCAGCGGCGGCAGGTCCAGGCCGGTCACGGCGTTCACCAGCAGGGTGGTCAGGCCAATCGAGGACAGCACGAAGTTCAGGAAGAACGCGGCCAGCGTGATCAGGATGATCATGCCGGTGGTGCGCAGCGTGGCTTCGAACGCGCGGCCCAGCATTTCCCACGTCAGCACACGCTTGTAGGCGCACAGCAAGGTGGCGGCCACCACGCCGAGCGCGGCCGATTCGCTGGCGGTGGCGATGCCGCCGTAGATCACGCCGATGACGAGCGCGAAGATGGCAAGCGGCGGGACCAGGTGCGGCAGCGCCGCGATGCGTTCGGCCCAGCTTACCGTCGGGCGCTTGCCGGCCAGGCTTGGCCGCCACAGGCACAGGCCGACGATCAGCGCGATGAAAAGCGTGGTGAGCAGAATGCTGGGCAAGGTGGCGGCCAGGTAGAGCTTGGGCACCGAGACGTTGGCGATCAGCGCGTACACGATCATGTTGATCGACGGCGGGATCAGGATGCCAAGCGTGCCGCCGGCCGCGATCGAGCCCAGGAACAGCGGCGCGTTGTAGCCGGACTTGCGTTGCTCGGGCAGGGCCAGCGTGGCGATGGTGGCGGCGGTGGCCACGCTTGAGCCGCTGGTGGCCGAGAACATGGCGGAGGCGCCGATGTTGGCGTTCATCAGTCCGCCCGGCAGCCACGAGACCCACTTGGACACGGCGCCGTACATACGGCCGGCCACGCCCGAATGCACCAGCAGCTCGCCCATCAGGACGTAGAGCGGAATCGCGACCAGCAGGAATTCGGCGCTGGTGCCCCAGGCCAGTTCACCGATGGCGTTGGTGAGTTTCAGCGGCGAATAGGCGCCTGCCAGGCTCATGCCCAACAGGCCCACCGTGGCGGCGGCGGTCACGCTCAGCGCCAAGAGGCCGAGCAGCATGGAAATCGTCATTATCAACATGGCTCACTCCTGGGGTTGCGTGCGCACCGGCACGGGCGCGTCGGCGGTTTCTTCTTCAATGCCCTCTTCCACCGAGTGGATGCCGATCAGCGCATTGACCGCCTGCCAGCGGCCGCGCATCACGCGGCCCAGCGCGCAGGCGCCCAGCACGACGATGGTGAGGAGGAAAAAGGCATACCCGGCAAACCAGAGCGACTGCGGGATCCATTGCGGCACCTGCAGCGGCGTGTTGGACACCGACTGGAAGGCGATGGAGTCGGCCAGCACGAACCAGGCGTGCCAGGTCAGCGTGCCCACGAATACGCCCAGGCAGGCCAGCGCGAACAGGTCCAGCACGACGCGCGTCTTGGCGGGCAGGTGGGTGTAGACCACGTCGACGCGGATGTGCGAGCGGCGCAGCAAGGTGATGGGAAAGGCCCAGGCGCTCGCCACGGCGAGGGTGTATCCAGCCAGCTCGTCGGCGCCGCCGAGCGAGACGCCGGCCAATTTGCGCGCGGCGAGGTCGGCAACGATGAGCCAGGACACGAGCAGCAGCCCCAGACCGCCTATCCAGGCGCCGATGCGGGCCACGCGATCAAGCAGGCGTAGCGAACCATGCGTTTCTGTCGTCATGAGAGTTCCTTGATGTTCAGCGCAGCTTGACGCCCAGGGCCTGGCCCACGGACGCACTCCAGTTGTCGGCGCACTCGTTGCCGCAACGCTTGGCCCAGCGGTTTGCCATGTCGGTGGCCACCTCGCGCAGCGCGGCGCGCTCGGCCTCGGTGGGCGCGGTGGCCTGCATGTCGGCCTGGGTGTGGATGCGGCATTCGCCCTGGCCGGTGTTGCAGGCGAGCGCGTAGTCGCCCTCGCGGCCAGTCTCGTCCCACAGGCGCGCCTCCAGCACCTGCGCCTCCTTGAGCATGAACTGCTGCACGGCGGGATCG
>JAEYVD010000217.1 GCA_023432075.1 Pseudomonadota bacterium
GTCCTGCTTGGAACCGTCCTTGCGCGTGATCGTCAGCGTCACGTCCTGCATCGGCTTGATGCCGTTTTCCAGGCCGGAGATGTCGTACGTTTCTTCACCCGTGATGCCCAGCGATTGCACGCTGTCGCCGCCCTTGAACTGCAGGGGCAGCACGCCCATGCCCACCAGGTTGCTGCGGTGGATGCGTTCGAAGCTGCGGGTGATGACTGCCTTGACGCCCAGCAGTTGGGTGCCCTTGGCGGCCCAGTCGCGCGACGAGCCGGTGCCGTACTCTTCGCCGCCGAACACCACGGTGGGCGTACCGGCCGCGACGTACTTCATGGCCGCGTCGTAGATGGACATCTGTTCGCCCGTGGGCTGGAACAGCGTTTCGCCGCCTTCGAAGCGGCTGCCGTCGGGCAGCGCGGGAATCATGAGGTTCTTGATTCGCACGTTGGCGAACGTGCCGCGCATCATGATTTCATGGTTGCCGCGGCGCGAGCCGTAGCTGTTGAAATCGGCCTTCATGACGCCGTTTTCCTTCAGCCACTTGCCTGCGGGCGAGCTTTCCTTGATGGAGCCGGCGGGCGAGATGTGATCCGTGGTGACCGAATCGCCAAACACGCCCAGCGCGCGCGCGCCCTTGACCGTGGGCATCGCGCCCGGCGTCATGCCAAAGTCCTCGAAGAAGGGCGGTTCGGCGATGTAGGTGGAATCGGGCCAGTTGTAGGTGTCGCCAGTGACGCCCTTGATGTTCTCCCAGAGCTTGCCGGGATTGCTCTTGACCTGGCCGTAATTGGCTTCGAAGGCCTCCGGATCCAGCGCGTACTTGAGCAGCGCGTCGATTTCCTCGGTGGTCGGCCAGATGTTGCCCAGCCACACGTCGCCGTTCTTGCCGCGGCCCACGGGTTCGGTCATCAGGTCGCGCGTCACGGTGCCGGCCAGGGCATAGGCCACGACCAGCGGGGGCGATGCCAGGAAGTTGGCCTTGATGTTCGGGTGAATGCGCGCTTCGAAGTTGCGGTTGCCCGAGAGCACGGCCGAACACACCAGGTCATTGCTGGTGATGGCTTCGTTCAGGTCCGGCGTCAGGTCGCCGGCGTTGCCGATGCAGGTCGTGCAGCCGTAGGCGGCCACGTCGAATCCCAGCTTTTCCAGATAGGGCAAGAGGCCCGTCTTGGTCAGGTATTCGGTGACCACGCGGGATCCCGGGGCCAGCGAGGTCTTGATGTGCTTGGGCACGGTCAGGCCGGCTTCCACGGCCTTCTTGGCCAACAGGCCCGCCGCCAGCAGCACGCTGGGGTTGGACGTGTTGGTGCAGGACGTGATGGCCGCAATGAGGATGTCGCCGTTCTTGATCTTGGTGCCGGCGCTGGTCGTGAAGGTCTGGTCGAGCTTTTCGGCAGGCTGGTTGAAGCCGTTTTCGGCTACCGGCTTGGAGAACAGGTCGATGAACGTGTTCTTGACGTTGCCGATTTCGATACGGTCCTGCGGACGCTTGGGACCGGCCAGCGAGGGCGCGACGGTGGACAGGTCCAGCGTCAGCAGCTTGGTGAAGTTGATGTCCTGCGAGGCGGGCACGCCAAACATCTTCTGCGCCTTGAAGTAGGCCTCGAAGGCGGCGATTTCCTCTTCGGTGCGGCCGGTGCCGCGGAAGTAGTCAATAGTGCGTTCGTCGACCGGGAAAAAGCCCATGGTGGCGCCGTACTCCGGCGCCATGTTGCCGATGGTGGCGCGTTCGGCCACGGTCAGGCTGGCAGTGCCTTCGCCGCAGAATTCGACGAACTTGCCCACCACCTTTTCACGGCGGAGCATTTCGGTGATGGTCAGCACCAGATCGGTGGCGGTGACGCCGCCGCGCAGTTGACCCTTGAGCTCGACGCCCACCACGTCCGGCGTCAGGAAGTACACGGGCTGGCCCAGCATGCCGGCTTCGGCTTCGATGCCGCCCACGCCCCAGCCCACCACGCCGATGCCGTTGATCATCGTGGTGTGGCTGTCGGTGCCCACCAGGGAGTCGGGGTAATAGACGTTGTTCTTCTTGTCCTGGTGCACGCCGCGCGCCAGGTATTCCAGGTTGACCTGGTGGACGATGCCAAAGCCCGGGGGCACGACGCCAAAGGTGTCGAACGCCTGCATGCCCCACTTCATGAACTGGTAGCGCTCTTGATTGCGCTTGAACTCCAGCTTCATGTTCAGGTCCAGCGCGTTCTTGGTGCCGAAGTAGTCGATCATCACCGAGTGGTCCACCACCAGGTCCACGGGCACCAGGGGCTCGATGCTCTTGGGGCTCTTGCCCATCTTGTCGGCAACCGAACGCATGGCGGCGATATCGGCCAGCAGCGGCACGCCGGTGAAGTCCTGCAGCACGACGCGGGCGACCACAAACGGAATCTCATCTTCGCGCTTGGCGTTGGCTTGCCAGTTGGCCAGCTGACGGACGTGTTCTTCGGTGACCTTCTTGCCGTCGCAGTTGCGCAGCACGGATTCCAGCACGATGCGGATGGAGACCGGCAGCCGCTGCACATCGATGCCAAGCGACTTGCCCAGCGCCGGCAGCGAATAGAACTGACAGGACTTGTTGCCGATCTTGAAATTCTTGAGTGTGTCTAGGGTGTTGTGCGGCATGATGGACTCCGTGGTTTTGCCCAGGCTGAAGGCGGCATTTTCAGGCGTTTCGGCGCGTTTGTCATTGTCTCTTGGACAAGTTTGCCGAGGGTCTATATCTTGGTTTGTGTCTTATATCTTATATAAGACTTAAGCGGCACGTCAAAGTTCCGGCCCTGTATCGCGTGAGACCGGTTCGGATTCGGCGAAACCCTTACTTTGGCGGACGCGCGCCAAGCCTGCAAGACCCTGTGCCCCGGAAGGCGCGCTTCAGGTCAGGTGCGCGGGCAATTCAGCCGCCGCGAATTCCAGAAAGCGCTTCAAGGCCAGCGGCTCGCCGCAGCGCGCCGGCATGACGGCATAGATCCGGGCGGGCGCGGGCGTCCAATCGGGCAGGATGCGCGCCAGCCGGCCTTGATCGAGCTCGTCGCCGCACAGATAGCGCGGCACCAGCGCCACGCCCAGGCCCGCGCCCGCCATGGCGCGCAGCGTGTCCATATTGCTGCTCAGGCTGCGCGGCTGGAATTCCACCGATTCCATCTCGCCGGCCGGGCCGGTCAAGCGCCAGGTGTGCGGGCCGTCCTGCGTGCCGTGGGCAAGCAGGGGCAGGGTGGCCAGATCGCGCGGATGGCGCGGCCGGGATCTGGCCATCGCCGGGCTGCACACCAGCGCCAGCGGCACGGGGGAGATTTCGATCGCATTCAATCGGGCGTCCGTCAGCGACGATGACTGGGCGCGAAAGCCCAGGTCGTACCCCTCGCCGACCAGGTCGATGATCTGGTCGCGCGTGTCCAGCAGCACGCGCACGCGCGGGTGCTCCGCGCAGAAGCGGCCGACCAGGTCGCCCAGGATCCGGGTCGCCAGCGGCGCGGGCGCGGTAATGCGCAGCATCCCGGCGGGCGCATCGCCAATGGAGGCGGCCAGGTCGAAGACGCTACGCGCTTCGCGGGCCAGCGCTTTGGCGTGGGCATGTATCTGTTCGCCCATGGGGGTGAGCGACACGCGCCGCGTATTGCGCTGAAGCAGCCGCACGCCCAGGCGCGCTTCCAGCTCGGCCACCCGCCGGCTTAGCTTGGAACGTTGCATATTCAACACACGTGCGGCCGCGGAGAAGCCACCTTTTTCAACAACTTCGCTGAAAAGCAGCAGGTCTTCCAGGCGGTGAACGTAGTTAGGCATACAGCGTTTTAATAGGGAAATTCGGAATATTTGCTGGCATTGTCCTGACAGCCGGGACAATTATTCCTGAAATTGGCCCCTACTGTCCGGCGGGACGAACTCATAAGCTGTCGTCGCAATACATGTTCAGCAACAGCAAGGCAGCACTTTTTGACTCTCCACCTCAGCGCCGTCGTCCCGGGTTCCAGCCGCTACATGGGCGACGCCTGCACCATCCGCCAGTTTCGCCGTACCGATTTTTCGGGGTGCATCTCGCCCGTGGTGCTGGTGGATCACTTCGTCATGACGGGGCCGACCTTCGAACCGCATACGCACGCAGGCATCAGCGCCGCGACGCTGCTGCTGGAAGACAGCACCGGCGTCATGCAAAGCCTGGACGGCATCGAGAACAACCAGGACATCTACGCGGGCGACCTGCACTGGACCCAGGCCGGGCGCGGCATCGTGCACGCGCAGCGGCCGGCGGGCGAAGCCCGGCTGCACGGGCTGCAGATCTTCATTGATCACCCGGCGCACCTGAAGTCCTTGCCGCCCTTGACCTCGATGCTGCGAGCCGCGGACATGCCCGCCATCCAGGCGCCGTCGGGCAGGCTCCGGGTCGTGTCGGGCAGCTTTGCGGGCCTGGACTCGCCACTGTGCACGCCCGAGCCGTTGCTGATCCTGGACGGTTGGCTGCGCCCCGGCGCGACCACCCTGGTGCCCCTGCCGCCGGGCTGGAACGCCTGGTTCTATGCCATCCAGGGTGACATGGGCGTGCGCGCAAGACATTGCAGCAAGGGCGCTCCGCCGCTGCCCAAGGTGGCGGGCGGCGATCCGGACTTCGTGGTCGTGCCCGCCGGCTGCGCCTCGGCAGCGGGCGCCACGCCGGACGGCCAGGAAGGGGTGCTGCTGCTGATGGCGGGCAAAGCGCCCGTGCATTTCGTGCTGGTGGCGGGAATGGCTGTGGGGGCACGGCCGCTGCAGGGCGACGCGTCGTTGCCCGAAGCCGACGGGGCGCTTGCCGAGGCGTTGACGGCGTACGGGGAAACGGAAAGGGCCGTGGCGGCGGATGCCGGGATGATTGCCAAGGCGCAGGCCGGGCTCCCGGCCAAGGCGGGCGCAAAAAAGCTTGCGGCGGCCGATGCGCTGACGACCTGCTGAATCCCTACCGGATATGTTGCTCAGCCGCAACGCTGGGCCCTAATTCTGGTTGAGAGAATCAATGAGAACGATTCTCTTTTGGTAACATCGTCGGCGTTAGACCTCAAGACCCCAGCCGCGAATGTGCTTGGATGGCGCCGGTCACCCGGATAGCCACGCGATTCGAATCGGGATTTTGCGGATCTCCCCACCGCAACGCGGACCCGCTTCCGCTCTACCAGCGCCCCGATATGAAAATCAGAACCCTCGCTTGCATGGCCGCCGCCTTGCCGTGCTTTGGCGCCGTCCACGCCCAGACCGCTCCCCGGACCCCCCCCGTCACAACCCAGCCCGCCACGACCAGCGGCTCCGTAACCTCGATGGACGCCATCCGGGTCGAGGCCAGCGCGGACGCATCGGCCGGCGGTCTGTCTGCGCCGTTCGCGGGCGGGCAGGTGGCCCGCGGCGGCCGTGTTGGCATCCTCGGCACCGAGGACTTCATGAACACGCCGTTCAGCGTCACCAGCTACACCAACGAGCTGATTCAGGATCGCCAGGCCAAGAGCGTGGGCGACGTGCTGCAGAACGACTCGGGCGTGCGCGTGGCGCGGGGGTTTGGCAATTTCCAGGAGTCGTACTTCATTCGCGGCTTCATTCTGAGTTCGGATGATGTGGCCTACAACGGCCTGTACAGCCTGCTGCCCCGGCAATACATCGCCACGGAGCTCTTCGAACGCGTGGAAGTGCTGCGCGGCGCGACGGCCTTCCTGACCGGTGCGACGCCCGGCGGCGGCGGTATCGGCGGCGTCATCAACCTGGTGCCCAAGCGCGCGCCGAACGAGCCGCTGACGCGGGTCACGACGGGTGTTTCCAGCGGCGGCCAGTTCCAGTTGTCCACCGACATCGCCCGCCGCTTCGGCCCGGACGACAGCACCGGCATCCGCTTGAATGCGGCGCAGCGCAGCGGCGACACGGCCATCGACGACGAACATAGCCGCACCAGCGTAGTCTCCTTGGGCCTGGACTGGCGGTCCGCCGACACGCGCCTGTCCGCCGACATCGGCTGGCAGGAAAACAAGCTCAAGCGTCCGCGTCCCAACGTGACGCTGGGCGCGGGTGTTACGACCGTGCCCGATGCGCCCGACGCCAGCTCCAACTACGCGCAGCCGTGGACCTATTCCAACGAGCGCGACGTCTTCGGCACGTTGCGCGCGGAACATGACTTCAGCGACAAGCTGACCGCGTACGGCGCGTTCGGCATGCGCCGCAGCGACGAAGCCAACTCCCTGGGCAACATCACGCTGACCAACGGCAGCACCGGCGCCGGCAACTTCTACCGCTTCGACAATACCCGTGAAGACAGCGTCAACACGGGCGAAATCGGCCTGCGCGGCAAGTTGCGCACGGGTCCCGTGGGGCACGAGTGGGTCGTGTCGGCGTCGTGGTTCGATCTGAAGAAGAAGAACGCGTACGTGATGGACTTCCGCAACACGTTCCCCACGAATATCTACGATCCCATCTCGTACGACAAGCCTGCCTTCAGCGCCGGCGCGCTGCGCGGCAACGATCTGGACAACCCCGCGCTGCAGGGCCGCACCCGCCTGAGCAGTTACGCCATCGGCGACACGATGTCTTTCTTTGACGACACCGTGCTGTTCACGGCTGGCATTCGTCATCAGCGCATGTCGCAGCGCGATTACGCGTACAACACCGGCAATGAAAGCGGCGCCTACGACGCCAGCCATAACTCGCCCGCCTTCGGCCTGGTGTACAAGGTAGCGCCCAGTGTTTCGCTGTATGCCAACTACATCGAAGCCCTGGTTGCCGGCCCGACCGCGCCCGCAACCGCCGGCGGCCGCCCGGTGCCGAACGTGGGCCAGAGCCTGCCGCCCTTCGTGTCCAAGCAGAAGGAAGTGGGTGTGAAGTACGAAGGCGACAGCCTTGGTGGCGGCCTGGCGTTCTTCTCGACCGAAAAACCGCGCGCGGCCTACAACGCCGCCAACGAGCTGACCAATTCGGGCAAGGACCGCCACCAAGGCGTGGAGCTGACCGTATTCGGCGAACCCGTGCGCAGCGTGCGCCTGCTGGGCGGCCTGACCTGGCTCGACGCCAAGCAGGTGTCGACGGGCAACGCCTCGCTGAACGGCAACCGCGTGATCGGCGTGCCGCGCTTCCAGGCCAACATGGGCGTGGAATGGGACATCCCGGGCGTCGAAGGCCTGGCCATCGACGGCCGCGTCGTCTACACCGGCTCGTCGTATGCCGATGATGCCAACACGCTCAAGGTTCCCGGCTGGACGCGCTTTGACGCTGGCCTGCGCTACATGATGGATGTTGACGGCCACGTTGTGACCCTGCGCGCCCGCGTGGACAACATCGCCAACCGCAACTACTGGTCGTCGGTGGGCGGCTATCCGGGCAATGGCTACCTCGTCCTGGGCGGCCCGCGCACGTTCTCGTTGTCGGCCAGCATGGACTTCTGATTGCGGCGGGGCGACCGCCCAAGCAGAAAGAATCCCGGCCAGGCGCCGGGATTTTTTTCGTCGTTCATGCAGCGCGAGGCTGTGAAGGTGTCTGACACCCTGGGGAGATGATCTTCAGTCTGCGGTGACGTCTCAGCGGGTGTCAGACACCTGGGCGATTCAGCGGCCCTTCACCAGAACCAGCCGCCCCGCGACAGGCTCGATTCGCAGCTTTTGTACTGCGCCGTGAACTTCTCGGCGCGCGCCTGGACCTTCTGCGAGACGGTCTTCAACCATGCCTTGCGGTCGTAGCTGCGGTTCCGGTAACCGGTCCAGCCTTCGTGGTAGTTCAGGTATTGCCCGTACGCATCCCATTTGGAGATGCCGTTGATACGCTGGGTCTTGCTCATGTACCAGCCCATGAAGTCCAGCGCGTCGGCAAAGTTGTCGCGGCTGGAACCCCACCCGCCGGCTTCCCGCTTGTAGTCGGCCCAGGTCTCGTCCTTGGCCTGCGCGTAACCGTATGCGGAACTGACGCGGCCCCACGGGATGATGCCCAGGAAGTAATAGCGCGGCGGCACGGCGTCCTGCTTGAAGGAGGACTCCTGGTACATCATCGCCATGGGCACCGGCACGGGGGCGCCCCATTTTTTCTGCACATCCAGCGCCGCGTCGTGCCATTCCGGCTTTTCGCGGAAGATGGCGCAGATGTTGTCGGGATTCGAGGGCGGCGCGGTGGCGCAGCCGGCTAGCGTCAGCAATAGCGTCGGCGGCAATAGCCGGATCATTGGCAGGCTTCCTCCAGGAAAAATGCGCCGGGGCTTCCCCGGCGTTGGCGGCCGATGCTTCACCGGCATGCCTGGATTGTATTGAAACGTTTCGTTATACAGGCTGCCTGCTGATCCCAATCGCTCGGACAAAGGCAAAAAAAAAC
>JAEYVD010000793.1 GCA_023432075.1 Pseudomonadota bacterium
CCTTCGGCGCTTCCTTCAGATTCCCTCGGGCGCATCTACACGCCCCGCGCACCCCAGGCCGCCGCCACGCCGGGCTCGGCTGAATTCAGCTTGGCGGTCGTTGGGGCGATTTGAGTTCTTGAGGTTCTTGCCTGCGGTTGCTTCGGTATGAAGCATCTTGCGTTGCCCGCCCCACGGCGGCCGCGCGGGCGGCCTGGTGGGGCTTACGCGGTGTCTTGCGGTTGACGGGAGCGCTGCGCGCTCGCGACTTGCGCGGTTTTAGTCACATAAGACTGATTCGGGTGTCAGACACCGCGTTCCCTCATCCCGCTGCGCGCCGCGTTTCTCTCGGGAGTTCTCCAAATCGCTCCCGGTAATACTCCGAAAACCTGCCCAAATGCCCGAACCCCACGCTTAGCGCCACTTCCGTGACGCTCGCGTCCGGCTGGGTCTTCAGCCGCGTTCTCGCCGCGTCCAGCCGGAAGGCGCGTAGCGCATTCATCGGCGTGGTGTTGCGGTGTTCCTGGAACAGCCGCGTGAGCGCGGTGGCGCTGGCGCCGGCGTGGCGGGCGATGGCGTTCAGGGTCAGGGGGGCACCCAGGCGTTCGCGCATGTAGGTCTCGGCGATGCTGAGGCGGCGCGGGACGGTGTTGGGCTGGCCGGCTTGGGTTTGCCAGGTGTTGGGCTGGTTGTAGAGCAGGTGCAGGACCAGGGTGTCTTCCAGGTGCTCCAGCCACGCGGCGGGTGGGCGGCGGGCGCCGTCGTCCAGGGTGGGAAGCAGGTGGATGAGGCTGGTCATCATGCTGCGCCAGGCGGCGCCGATGGGCGTATCCAGGCGCAGAGCGGGGGTGAAGTCCAGGGGGCCTGCGGCGGCGTCGCCGAAGGCGCGTTGGCCCATGGCTTCCAGCTTGCCTCTTGGGATCTTGAGCAGCAGTTGTTCGCAGCCGGCCTCCCAGTGCAGGCGCAGGCGGCGGTTGGGGGCGATGACGGCGGCGCAGTCGGGGTCGGCGTTGACGCCTTCGTCGCCGCATTCGATGCGGGCGCGGCCGCGTAGCGGCACCTGGACCAGCATGAAGTCCTGCAGGCGGTCGGGTTCGATGTGGACTTCGGCGCCGTAGCGCAACGTACAGACGGTCAGCGAGCCGAATCGGCCCCGGTTCAGCTCCGCGTCGACGCGTCCGCCTTTCCAGGTGAGGCGGTGGTCCTTCAGGGCTTCGGACACGCGCGCGCGGGTCTCATCCTGTTGCGTGGAGCTGAAGACGCGCCGTTGCAACAAGGGCGCCAGCTCGATTCGGGACCAGCCGTGCATGGAAGCCTCCGGGACGGGACCGATCCCGTATCTGGAGGCAGCGTAATGTAATCGGGCCGCATTGGGAATTAAGTGAATCCCGGATAAGGGTGGCGGTATTCGGATAGAGCTGGGGTGGACGCGGCCCTAATCTTGCCGGGAGGCGCCGTGCAGGGTGGTTGGCGCCTGTTGGAATGCAGACGCCGCGGCGCGTAAGCTGGGCGACTTGGATCGGCGGCATGCGTGTACCGACGGCAGACGGGTTCTGTCAGCTTTCCGCCAGCGCGGCTGGCGGCGAATACGGGGTGGCACATGAATCGAAATCGATGGAGCCGGCGCGCGCTGGCGGCGCTGGTTTGCATGGGGGCCGTGGTGGGCGCGACGGGTGCGGCGGCGGCAGCGGACAAGGTGAAGGTTGGGCTGCTGACCACGCTGTCGGGGCCGGGCGCGGCGTTGGGCAACGAGATCCGGGACGGCTTCAATCTGGCGCTGCAGCATACGGGCGGCAAGCTGGGCGGGTTGACGGCGGAAGTGGTGGTGGCCGATGACCAGCAGAAGGCGGATACGGGGCGTCAGGCGGTGGAACGCCTGCTCAAGCGCGACCGCGTGAACGTGATGACGGGCATCGTGTTCTCGAATGTGCTGCTGCCGGTGATGCCGGCGATCCTGCAGTCGGACACGATCTATCTGAGCACGAACACGGGGCCCGAGAATTACGCGGGCGCGGGCTGTAATCCGAATTTCTTCGCGGTGGCCTGGCAGAACGAGGACATCCCGGCGGCGATGGGCAAGTACGCGGCCGACCAGGGCTACAAGCGCGTGGCGCTGATCGCGCCGGACTACCCGGGCGGACGCGAGTCGCTGAACGGGTTCAAGCGGTTGTACAAGGGCGGCGTGGCAGAGGAAATCTATACGCAGCTTGGTCAGCTGGATTATGGCGTGGAGATCACGCAGCTGCGTGCCAGCAAGCCGGATGCGGTGTTCTTCTTTTTGCCGGGCGGCATGGGCGTGAATTTCATCAAGCAGTTCAACGGGGCGGGCCTGTCCAAGGATATCGCGCTGCTGGCGCCGGGCTTTTCGGGTGACGAGGACACGATCGCGGCGGTGGGCGCGCCGATCAAGGGCCTGCGCAACACGGCGCAATGGGCGGCAGAACTCGACAATCCCGCCAACCGTAAGTTCGTCGAGGACTTCAAGAAGACGTACAACCGAAGCCCGTCGCTGTATGCCTCGCAGGGCTATGACGCAGCAATGTTGCTGGACAGCGCGGTGCGCCAGACGGGCGGCAAGTTGGATGCCGAGTCGCTGCGCCCGGCGCTGCGCCGCGCGGACTTCAAGTCGGTGCGCGGCGATTTCAAGTTCAACCGCAACCAATATCCGGTGCAGAACTATTACCTGCGCGTGGTCGAGGCGGACGCCAGCGGCAAGCTGTCGAACAAGCTGTCGGGCACGGTGCTGACCCAATACCAGGATCCCTTTGCCGCCGCGTGCCAGATGAAGTAGGCCGCCGGGCATCGCAACACAGGAGATACGCATGACAGAACGCATTTCGACGCGCGACGTGACGATCGCCTCGCACGATGGCAAGTCCTTTGGCGCCTATCTGGCGGTGCCGGCTTCGGGCCGCGGGCCGGGCCTGGTGCTGTGCCAGGAGATTTTCGGGGTCAACGATTTCATGCGGCGCAGCGCGCAGCTGCTGGCCGAGGAAGGGTATGTGGTGCTGGTGCCGGATCTGTTCTGGCGCCAGCAGCCCGGCATCCAGTTGACGGACGGCCCGGCCGACATGCCGCGCGCCTTCGAGCTGTACAAGGGCTTTGACGTGGATGAGGGCATCAAGGACATCGCGTCGACGCTCGCGGCGCTGCGCGATTTACCCGAGCAGGAGGGCGGGGCGGGCGTGCTGGGCTATTGCCTGGGCGGCAAGCTGGCCTATCTTGCGGCCTGCCGTACCGATGCGGATGTGGCGGTGGGTTACTACGGCGTGGGCATCGAAGACAGCCTGGAAGAGGCCGCCAATCTGCGCGGGCGCCTGGTGCTGCACATTGCGGAGCAGGACGGCTTCTGTCCGCCCGAGGCGCGCGCGCGCATCCTGGAGGCGCTGGGCGGCAAGCCGGGTGTGGAACTGTACGTGTACCCCGGCGTGGATCATGCCTTTGCGCGCACGGGCGGCGACCACTACGACAAGCCGTCTGCGCTGATGGCGCATCAGCGCAGCATGGCGGCGCTGCAGCGCACGATCGGGCCGGAATTCGATTATTCGTATCTGTGGGACAAGCATTGCGAATATGAATTCGGCACGCGCGACGTGGCCGCGACGATGGCGACGATGGTGGCCGAACCGTACGTCAATCACATTCCGACGATGACGGGCGGCGTGGGCCACAAGGAGCTGTCGCGCTTCTACCAGCATCATTTCGTGAACAGCAACCCGCCGGACACGCGGCTGGTGCCGCTGTCGCGCACGGTGGGCGCCACGCAGATCGTGGATGAACTGCTGTTCTGCTTCACCCACACGACCGAGATCGACTGGATGCTGCCGGGCGTCGCACCCACGGGCAAGTACGTGGAGATCCCACTCGTGGCCATCGTGAAGTTCCGCGGCGACAAGCTCTATCACGAGCACATCTATTGGGATCAGGCCAGCGTGCTGGTTCAGGTGGGCCTTCTGGACCCCAAGGGCCTGCCGACGGCCGGGCGCGAGACGGCGGCCAAGCTGCTGGACGAGACCCTGCCTTCCAACACGCTGATGGCGCGCTGGAAGGACAGCGAGAACAAGTAGGGAGACGACATGCCTTATACCGACGAACAACTTGCGGCCCTGGTGCGCGGCGACAGCGTGCACCGGGACCTGTACACCGATCCGGCCATCTTCGATCTGGAGATGCAGCGCATCTACGGCCGCGCCTGGATTTACGTGGGTCACGAAAGCCAGGTGCCCAAGACGGGCGACTATCACACCACGCGGCTGGGCGATCAGGACGTGCTGATGGTGCGCGCCGCCGACGGCCGCGTGCATGTGCTGTACAACCGCTGCCCGCACAAGGGCGCGAAGGTGGTGGCCGACGGCGAAGGCTGTGCCGGCAAGTTCTTCCGCTGTCCGTATCACGCCTGGACCTTCAAGCTGGACGGCAGCCATCTGGGCGTGCCGCTCAAGCAGGGCCTGGAAGGCACCTCGTACGACCCGGCGGATCCGTCGTTCTCGATGCGGCGCCTGCCGCGGGTGGAGAGCTACCGCGGCTTCGTGTTCGCCAGCCAGGCCGCCGAGGGCCAGGCGCTGGTGGACTTCCTGGGGGGCGTTCGCTCGTCGATCGACAACCTGTGCGACCGTTCGCCGGTGGGCGAAGTGGAAGTGGCTGGCGGCATTTTCCGCGTGATGCAGCGGTCGAACTGGAAGGTCTTCTACGAGAACCTGCACGACACGATGCACGCGCGGGTGACGCATGAATCGTCCTATGCGGCGGCGCGCGACGAGGCCAAGGAAATCGGCGAGATGCCGCTGGAACTGCACATCATGGACGGCAACGGCGAGCCCTACGAGTTCTGGGAAAAGCTGGAGCTGCGCGCCTACGACAACGGCCACGGCTACATGGAGGGCATTTTCAATCCGGGCGCGGCCGAGCGCGATCCCGTGTCGCGCGCGCATTTCGAGTCGCTGACCGCCGCCTATGGCGAGCAGCGCGCCCGCGAGATCCTGGGCATGAACCGCCACAACACGGTGATCTACGGCAGCGGCTCGCCTCACACCGTGTTCCAGCAGTTCCGCGTGATCCGGCCGGTGGCGGTGGATCGGACGCTCATCGAGATCCAGACATTCCGCTGCAAGGGCGCGCCTGAAGGCGTGTTCAAGCGCGCGATGCTTTATGCCAACGTGATCAATTCGCCGTCGTCCAACGTCATGCCGGACGACATCGAGCTCTACAACCGCTGCCAGGAAGGCAACGCGACGCGGGGCGGCGACTGGGTCAGCATGCACCGCTATCACGGCACGGACCGGGTCGACACCGAGGGCATGGTGTCCGTGAACGGCACCAGCGAATTGCCCATGCGCAACCAGTTCCGCGCGTGGAAAGCCTACATGGAGGCGGGCGCAGGCAATGGCGCCGCTGCCGCGGCCAAGGGAGACGGCGCATGCTGCTAGATCTGGATTTCGACGTCGGCACCGCGAACCTTGCGCCCGCCGACGTGCCTGCCGATGCCTACCACCGCATCGCCCAGTTCCTGTACCGCGAGGCGCGTCTGCTGGACGAGCGGCGCTATGACGACTGGCAGGCGCTGTGGACCGAAGACGGCATGTACTGGATGCCGCGCAAGCCGGGCCAGGAAAGCCCGTACGACTACATCTCGCTGTTCTGGGAAGACCGCATGCTGCGCGATGTGCGCATCCGGCGCCTGGA
>JAEYVD010000121.1 GCA_023432075.1 Pseudomonadota bacterium
TACCAGCAGGAAGGGGATTACGATTTCCACTATCGCATCGTCAAGGGCAGCGGCAACCAGATGCTGTTTCGCATGCTGTGCGACGAGCTTTATCAGTTGGCGCGCATGTACCGCATCCAATATTCGACGACGCCCAATCGCCCGCGGCAGGCCTATGCCGAGCATCACCGCATTCTGGACGCCATCGCCGACGGCGACGGCGAGCTGGCTGAACTTCTGATGCGCCGGCACATCCGCGCATCCCGCATCAACATCGAACAACAGATCGCGCAAAGCACCCAACAGCGCACGGAGGCATGATGAACCAGTCGTACCGCAAGAACCTGCCCGGCACCCGCCTGGACTACTTCGACGCCCGCGCGGCCGTGGAGGCCATTGCCCCCGGCGCGTATGACGGCCTGCCCTACACGTCCCGCGTCCTGGCCGAAAACCTGGTGCGCCGCTGCGATCCCGCGCTGCTGACGGACGCGCTCAAGCAGCTGATCGAACGCCGCCGCGATCTGGACTTTCCGTGGTTTCCGGCGCGCGTGGTCTGTCATGACATCCTGGGCCAGACCGCGCTGGTGGACCTGGCGGGCCTGCGCGACGCCATTGCCGACAAGGGCGGCGACCCGGCCAAGGTCAATCCCGTGGTGCCGGTGCAGCTGATCGTGGACCACTCGCTGGCCGTCGAATACGACGGCAACGATCCGGACGCCTTTGCCAAGAACCGCGCGGTGGAAGACCGCCGCAACGAAGACCGTTTCCATTTCATCGACTGGACCAAGCAGGCCTTCGAAAACATCGAGGTCGTGCCGCCGGGCAACGGCATCATGCACCAGATCAATCTGGAACGGATGTCGCCCGTCATCTACACGCAGGACGGCGTGGCCTTCCCCGACACGCTGGTCGGCACCGACAGCCACACGCCGCACGTCGACGCGCTGGGCGTCATCGCCATCGGCGTGGGCGGCCTGGAAGCCGAAAACGTCATGCTGGGCCGCGCGTCGTGGATGCGCCTGCCTGACATCGTCGGCGTGGAACTGTCCGGCCGCGCGCAGCCCGGCATCACCGCTACCGACATCGTGCTGACGCTGACCGAATTCCTGCGCAAGGAAAAGGTGGTGGGCGCCTATCTGGAGTTCTACGGCGAAGGCGCCTCCAGCCTGACGCTGGGCGACCGCGCCACCATATCGAACATGGCGCCTGAATACGGCGCCACCGCGGCGATGTTCTCCATCGACCAGCAGACCATCGACTACCTGCGGCTGACCGGCCGCGAGGACGAGCAGATTGCGCTGGTGGAAAACTATGCCAAGACCGCCGGCCTGTGGTCCGACAGCCTGAAGACCGCGCAGTACGAGCGCGTGCTGCGCTTTGACCTGTCCACCGTCGTGCGCACGCTGGCCGGCCCGTCCAACCCGCATCGCCGCCTGCCGGTGTCCGACCTGGCCGAGCGCGGCATCGCGGGCGTGGTCGAGAACCAGCCAGGCCTGATGCCCGACGGCGCCGTCATCATCGCCGCCATCACCAGCTGCACCAACACCAGCAACCCGCGCAATGTGATCGCCGCGGGCCTCTTGGCGCGCAACGCCAACCGCGCGGGCCTCGTGCGCAAACCCTGGGTCAAGAGCTCGCTGGCGCCCGGCTCCAAGGCCGTCCAGCTTTATCTGGAAGAGGCCGGCCTCACGCACGAACTGGAACGTCTGGGCTTTGGCGTCGTGGCGTTTGCCTGTACCACGTGCAACGGCATGTCCGGCGCGCTGGACCCGAAGATCCAGCAGGAAATCATCGACCGCGACCTCTACGCCACCGCCGTGCTGTCCGGCAACCGCAACTTCGATGGCCGCATCCACCCGTACGCCAAGCAGGCCTTCCTGGCCTCGCCGCCGCTGGTCGTGGCCTATGCGATTGCCGGCACCATCCGTTTCGACATCGAACGCGACGTGCTGGGCGTGACCGCCGATGGCCGCGAGATCCGCTTGAAGGACATCTGGCCCAGCGACGAGGAGATCGACGCCATGGTCAAGTCGGCGGTCAAGCCCGAGCAGTTCCGCAAGGTCTACGCCCCCATGTTCGGCATCAAGGACGACCGCCAGACCGCCGTCAGCCCGCTGTACGACTGGCGTGCGCAAAGCACGTACATCCGCCGTCCGCCGTACTGGGAAGGCGCGCTGGCCGGCGAACGCACGCTGCGCGGCATGCTGCCGCTGGCCGTGCTGGGCGACAACATCACCACCGACCACCTGTCGCCGTCCAACGCCATCCTGATGGACAGCGCCGCGGGCGAATACCTGCACAAGATGGGTCTGCCCGAAGAAGACTTCAACTCGTACGCCACGCACCGCGGCGACCACCTGACCGCGCAGCGCGCCACCTTCGCCAACCCGAAGCTCTTCAACGAAATGGTGAAGAACGCCGACGGCACGGTGAAACAAGGCTCGCTGGCGCGCGTGGAGCCGGAAGGCCAAGTCATGCGCATGTGGGAAGCCATCGAGACCTACATGGACCGCAAGCAGCCGCTCATCATCGTGGCCGGCGCCGACTACGGCCAGGGCTCGTCGCGCGACTGGGCCGCCAAGGGCGTGCGTCTGGCCGGCGTGGAAGCCATCGTGGCCGAAGGCTTCGAGCGCATCCACCGCACCAACCTCATCGGCATGGGCGTGCTGCCGCTGGAATTCAAGCCGGGCGTGAACCGCAAGACGCTGGCGCTGGACGGCACCGAAAGCTACGACGTCATCGGCGAGCGCAAGCCGCGCGCCGACCTGACGCTGGTCATCCACCGCCGCAACGGCAGCACCGAACAGGTGCCGGTGACCTGCCGCCTGGATACCGCCGAAGAAGTGTCCATCTACGAAGCCGGCGGCGTGCTGCAGCGCTTTGCCCAGGATTTCCTGGAAGCCGCCTCCGCGTCGGACGCCGGCAAGCGGGCCTGACCCGCCGTTGTGAAGACCGGCGGGCGTTTGCAGCGCCCGCCGCCCTACTCCGATATTTCAGGATCGTTTCATGTCACATGCTCCCCAAACCAAGATCGCCGCCACCTACATGCGCGGCGGCACCAGCAAAGGCGTGTTCTTCAAGCTGGACGACCTGCCCGAATCCGCCCGCGCGCCGGGCGCGGCGCGCGACGCGCTGCTGCTCCGCGTGATCGGCAGTCCCGACCCCTACGGCAAGCAGATCGACGGCATGGGCGCGGCCACCTCCAGCACCAGCAAGACCGTCATCCTCGCCAAAAGCACGCGCCCGGACCATGACGTGGATTACCTCTTCGGCCAGGTCTCCATCGACCAGCCCTTCGTGGACTGGAGCGGCAACTGCGGCAACCTGTCCGCGGCGGTCGGACCCTTTGCCATCACCAACGGTCTGGTCGACGCCGCCCGCATCCCGCAGGACGGGATTGCCATCGTGCGCATCTGGCAGGCCAACATCCAGAAGACCATCGTCGCGCACGTGCCCATCACCGGCGGCGCGGTGCAGGAAACCGGCGACTTCGAACTGGACGGCGTGACCTTCCCGGCCGCCGAAGTGCGCCTGGAATTCATGGACCCGGCCGAGGAAGGCGATGGCGGCTCCATGTTCCCCACGGGCAACCTGGTGGACAACCTGGAAGTCCCTGGCGTGGGCACGTTCAAGGCCACGATGATCAACTCCGGCATTCCCACGATCTTTCTTGAGGCCGACGCGCTGGGCTACAGCGGCACGGAACTGCAGGACGCCATCAACGGCGATGCCGCCGCGCTGGCGCGCTTCGAGACCATCCGCGCACACGGCGCCGTTCGCATGGGACTGATCAAGGACATCGCCGAGGCGGCCAGCCGCCAGCACACGCCCAAGGTGGCGTTTGTTGCCTCCCCGAAGGAATACGTGTCCTCCAGCGGCAAGAAGATCGGCACGGGCGACATCGACGTGCTGGTGCGCGCCCTGTCGATGGGCAAGCTGCACCACGCCATGATGGGCACGGCGTCCGTGGCCATCGCCACCGCAGCCGCAGTGCCCGGCACGCTGGTGAACCTGGCGGCGGGCGGCGGCGAGCGCGACAACGTCTGCTTCGGCCACCCGTCCGGCACGCTGCGTGTCGGCGCGCAGGCGCAGCTGGTGGATGGCGAATGGAAAGTGACCAAGGCCATCATGAGCCGCAGCGCGCGGGTGCTGATGGAAGGCCGGGTGCACGTGCCGCGCGAGGGGTGAA
>JAEYVD010000129.1 GCA_023432075.1 Pseudomonadota bacterium
CAACATCGCGCTCTTGCGCTGCGGCGACGCGGTGGTGGGCCGGGCCCAGGCCGACACCGCGCGGCTGGCCTACGAGGGCGCGGGCCCCTTCGCGGGGCAGGGGCCTTTCCCCGGCCTTCGCGCCCTGGGCAGCCTGTACCCGGAACTGGTCCATATCGTCGTGCGCGACGACCCCGCGCTGCGCGGCGTTAAGGATCTCAAGGGCAAGACGATCGCGCTGGGTCCTGAAGGGTCGGCCGTGCGCGAGACGCTGCAAACCGTGCTGGCGGCGCATGGCCTGCAGGCGGGCCGCGATTACCAGGTGTCCGACTCGCCTTTCGTCGCCGCCCTGCCGCTCCTGCATGCGGGCACGATTGACGCCGCGGCCCAGGTGATCGGCGTGCCGGCCACGCCGCTGCGCGACGCGCTGATTCCGGCCCAGCTCAAGCTGCTGCCGCTTGACCCGGCCGCCATCAAGACCCTCACGTCGGGCGACAGTGTGCTGATGCCGCTGGACATCGCGGCCGGCACGTATCCCAACCAGCCAGAACGCATCCCGACCGTGGGCGTGGCGGCGCTGATGCTGACCACCACCGACCTCACGCGCGACGAAGCGCTGGTCGTGGTGCGCTCCGTCTACCAGGCCGGCCAGGACCTGCTGGCAGCGGGTTCGACCCAGGGCTCGCAGGTGTCGGCGGCCACCGCCCGGCTTGGCCTGAGCGTGCCGCTGCACGACGGCGCCGAGGAAGGCATCGCCCAACTGGAGCACGCCAAGCCGCGCTGACCCGGGTTGCGTCTATGATGGCGCTCCTTATCAGGAATTCCGATGAACAAATTCGACCTCCAAAAGAACCAGGCCCTGAAGCTGGCCGGCCAACTCAAGCAATCGGCCACGCCGGACCGCTTCGGCACCGCCTCGCAGGTGCCCGACCGCCGCGAGCAGCGCAAGCTGGATCAGGCCGCCGGCCTGGTCCCTTTCCCCCTGAAGCTGTCGCAGGCGCAAGCCGACAAACTGCGCGCGGCTGCTGCCGAACGCGGCGTGTCGACCAACGACCTCGTGGCCGAGGCGCTTGAAAAAGCGCTGGGCGCGTAAGCGCGATGCACATCTGGGTCGACGCGGACGCTTGTCCGGCCGTCATCAAGGACATCCTGTTCCGCGCCGCGCAGCGCTGGCAGATGCCTTTGACGCTGGTGGCCAACCAGGCGCTTTACACGCCGCCCTCGCCGCTGATCCGGGCCGTGCAGGTGCCGCGCGGCTTTGACGTGGCCGACGCGCTCATCGTGGAACGGGCGGAAGAAGGCGACCTCGTCATCACCGGCGACATTCCGCTGGCTGCGCAGGTGCTTGAGAAAGGCGCCATGGCAATCAATCCGCGCGGCGAACGCTATTCCACGGAGACCATCCGTGAACGGCTGGCGCTGCGGGACATGATGGAAGAACTGCGCGCCAGCGGCGTGGACACGGGCGGCCCGTCGTCCTTCAGCCAGTCCGACCGCAAGGCGTTTGCGAATCAGCTGGACACGCTGCTCGCGCGCGTGGCCCGGCAGCAGGCGCAGAAAGGCTGAAGCCGCTGGCTGCGGGATCAATAGAAGGTGATGTAGGCCTTGTAGATGATCGCGCCGATGGCGGTGACCAGACCCAGGCCCATCAGGGTCATGCCAAGATTGCGGTCGCGAAACCCAAAGCCGATCAACATGAGCGCCACGCCCGTGCAAATAATGATGAGCATGGTGTTGGTGTGCGGACTCATGGCCTTCTCCTGTTTTGCTTGGCAGTCAATCGCCGATTTATTGATGATAGACAGGCGTAGAACAGGCTTGGCGCAACCGGGATACTGCCGGGTTGCGACAGATCAGATAAAGAGTAATGAATCAAAAACAAAAAAGCCAACCGATGAAGGTTGGCTTTTTGTTTGCTGCCCGAAGAACAAGACCGGCATCGCGAAAAACTGCTGCGAATTGGCCGTTGTCTTTTAGGGCACTTCAAAGGCTGGAGGGCCTTGAAAGGTCTTTGGTGGGTAGTACTGGGTTCGAACCAGTGACCCCTGCCGTGTGAAGGCAGTGCTCTACCACTGAGCTAACCACCCCGAAAGAGGCGAAATAATAGCACGGATTTTTAAACGTGCGCAAGTCGCCTCTGAAAACTTCTTAAGCAGCCGCCGCGACGGGCGCATCGAGCTTGCGCCACACGCACTCGCCACCCACGCTCTTGTCCAGCGCGGCAAGGTAAGCCTCGTGTTCGGCAAGTTCCTCGGCGCTGGCCGTGATGACCGGCAGACCCGAGGCGTCGAACCGCGCAAGCACCATGCCGCCGCCGCTGGCGCCGGCGCTGTCGTCCACATCGATGAGCAACGCATCCTGGCCACGCGTCATCGCCAACCAGACTTCAGCCAGCAGTTGCGAGTCCAGCAGTGCGCCGTGCAGCGTGCGGTGCGCGTTCGAGATGCCGAAGCGGTCGCACAGCGCATCCAGGGAATTGCGCTTGCCGGGGAACAGCGACCGCGCGTGCAGCAGCGAATCGGTGACTGTCTCGCAGAAGTCGGTGATGGGACCGCGGCCGGTCTTCGCGAGTTCGGCGTTGAAGAACTTCACGTCGAACGCGGCGTTGTGCGCGATCAGCTCCGCGCCCTGGATGAATTGCACAAACTCGTCCGCGACTTCGGCAAAACGCGGCTTGTCCGACAGGAACTCGGTGGTCAGCCCGTGCACCGCCAGCGCCTCGGGATCGCTGTCGCGGTCCGGGTTCAGGTAGATGTGCAGGTTGTTGCCCGTCGGCGTGCGGTTGACGATTTCCACGCAGCCGATTTCAACGATGCGATGACCCTGGGCAGGGTCCAGTCCGGTGGTTTCCGTGTCAAAAATGATCTGGCGCATAACTATTCCGACGCTTGGGGCTGCGAGGCGGGCGGCGTGGGCGCGGAATGCGCTTCGCTGCCGGAGGTGCCTGGCTTCTTGCGTGCGGTGGCAATCAGCGTATAGGCCACCGGCACGACGAACAAGGTCAGTAGTGTACCCAGCAACAGCCCGCCCACCAGAACCCAGCCGATCTGCTGGCGCGATTCCGCCCCCGCGCCCGTGGACAGCGCCAGGGGGACGGTGCCCAGCACCATGGCGCCGGTCGTCATCAGAATGGGGCGCAGCCGCAGCACGCTGGCTTCGACCACGGCCTCGAACAGCTCCCTGCCCTCGTCGCGCAGCTGGTTCGTGAACTCCACGATCAGAATGCCGTGCTTGGTGATCAGGCCGACCAGCGTGATGAGCCCGATCTGGCTGTAGATGGACAGCGTGCCGCCCGTCAGCCACAGGGCGAGCAAGGCGCCTGTCATGGACAGCGGCACGGACAGCATGATGATGAACGGGTTGCGCCAGCTTTCGAACTGCGCGGCGAGCACCAGATAGATGAAGGCAAGCGCCATCGCGAAGACCAGGTAGATGCTGCCCGACGAATCGCGGAATTCGCGCGACTGGCCGTCCAGGTCCGTAATGATTGTGTTGGGCAGGACCTCGCGCGCCACCTGGTGCATGTGATCCAGCACTTCGCCCAATGCGTAGCCGGGCGCGACCGCCGCGTCGATCTTCACCGCGCGCAGACGGTTGAAGTGGTTGAGCGATTGCGGCGACACGCCTTCGTGCACGCCCAGCAGGTTGTCCAGCTGGACCATGCTGCCGTCACGCGCGCGCACGTAGATGCCGGAAATGTCGGTGGGATTGGCGCGGTCGCGCGGCGTCACCTGCACGATCACGTCGTACTGCTCGCCCTCGTCCTTGTAGCGGGTGACCTGGCGGCTGCCCAGCATCGATTCGAGCGTGCGGCCCACCACGTCCACGTTGGCGCCCACGTCGGCCATCTTGTCGCGGTCCACGCGCACGCGCAGCTCCGGCGTGTTCAGGCGCAGGTCGGTGTCCAGGTTCAGCAGGCCCGGATACTTGCGCAGCTCGGCCAGGAAAATCTCCGTCAGCCGCGACAGCTCCTGGTATGAGGCCTGGCTCATGATGATGAATTCCACCGGCTTGGAACGGGCCGACTGGCCCAGCGACGGCGGATTGGTCGGGAAGGCGCGCACGCCGGGCAGCGAGGCGAACTGCGGCTGCAACTGCTGCGTGATGGCCTGCTGCTTGCGCTCGCGCTCTTCCCAGGGCTTCAAGCGCAGGATCGCGGTGCCGTCCGTGACCGTGGGAAAGCCCACCGTGACCTGGCTGCCGCTGGCCTCCGGGATGTCGGCATAGAACTTTTCGATGCCCAGCATGCTGTCCAGCGTGTAATTCAGCGTGGCGCCCTCGGGCGAACTGACGATGCCGAAGACCACGCCGCGGTCCTCGACCGGCGCCAGTTCACTCTTGACCACCTTGAACAGCACACCGCTGCCTGCGGCCACGGCCAGGCCAATCACCACGACGATCCAGCGATGGCGCAACGACGCGCCCAACATGCGGCGATAGCCGTTGCTCAGGCCGTTCAGCCAGCCTTCGATCAGGTTGTACCAGCGGCTGTGGCTGGTCTGGTGGCGCAGCAGCACCGAACACATCATGGGCGTAAGAGTCAGCGCCACAAAACCCGACACCAGCACCGCCCCGGCCAGCGCCAGCGCGAACTCAATGAACAGCCGCCCGGTGCGCCCCGTAGCGAATGCCAGCGGCGCATACACGGTGACCAGCGTCATGGTCATGGCGACCACCGCGAAGCCGATCTCCTTCGAGCCGCGCAGCGCCGCTTCCTTGCGCGGCATGCCGTCCTCGATGTGCCGGTAGATGTTCTCCAGGACCACGATGGCGTCGTCCACCACCAGCCCGATCGCCAGCACCATGGCAAGCAGCGTCAGCGTGTTGATCGAGAAGCCGAACAGATACATCAGCGCGCAGGCGCCCACCAGCGACACCGGGATGGTGACGATGGGAATGATGCTGGCGCGCAGGTTGCGCAGGAAGAAGAAGATCACCAGCACCACCAGCACAATGGCTTCGATGATGGTGTGGAACACGGAATCGATGGAGCGCTCGATGAACACCGACGAGTCGTACGCGATGTTCAGCTTCATGCCGGCCGGCAGGGTCTCGTTCAGCCGCTCGACCTCCTGGCGGGCCGCCTTGGACAGCTCCAGGGGGTTGGCGGTGGATTGGCGCGTGATGCCGATGTTGATGGCCGGCTTGCCGTTGAAGCGGGACAGGATCCGGTCGTTGGCGGCCGCGATCTCGACCTTGGCGACGTCGCGCATCCGCACCGGGTAGCCCTTCACGTTGGCGACGATCACGTCCTCGAACTGGGCGGGCGTCTGCAAATCGGTGGCCGACACCACCGAAAATTCCCGTGCCCGCGACTCGATCCGGCCCGCTGGAATTTCGACGTTCTGGCTGCGCAGCGCGGCTTCCACGTCCTGCACCGTCAATCCGTACGCCGCCAGCTTGTCGCGGTCGACGTAGATGCGCATGGACGGCAGGCGCTCGCCAAAGACGCGCACTTCGGCCGCACCGGGCAGCACCGACAGACGGGTCTTGATGTAGCGGTTGATGTAGTCGGAAGTCTGGATCGCCGAGAACGATCCCGACTCCACGGCGATGTAGATGATGGGCTGGGAATCGGCCTCGACCTTGCCGATGATCGGCTCGTCGATCTCGTCGGGCAGGAAACGCCGCGCGCGCGAAACCTTGTCGCGCACTTCGGCCGCCGCCGCGTCGGGGTCGCGCGAGAGGTTGAACTTGATGTTGATGAGGCTGCGTTCGGAGCGGCTGCGCGAGGTCATCACGTTGACCCCTTCGATGCCGGCCAGCTGGTCTTCCAACGGCTTGGTCACCTGCGACTCGATCACCTCCGGCGAGGCGCCCTTGTACGTGGTGTCCACCGATACGATCGGCTCGTCGATCTTCGGGTACTCGCGCACCGTCAAGCGCGAATACGAGATCAGGCCGATCAGCACGATGATCAGCGACAGGACCGACGCGAACACCGGGCGCTTGATACAGGTTTCCGAGATACGCATGGCGCTATCGCTGAAAAGGTGAAGGGCCGGCTATGGGCCGTTGCCCACGATGGTCACGCGCGCGCCATCCGTCACGCGCTGCAGGCCCGAGACCACCAGCATGTCGTTCAGGGCGACGCCAGTCAGGATCTCGACGCGGCCCTCGCGGCGTTCGCCGATGGTCACTTCGCGCCGATGCGCCACGCCGTTCTCGACCCGGTAAACGTACTGCGTTTCGCCCGACGGCGATAGCGCGGCCTCGGGCGCGACCAGCGCTTTGTCCTCGTTAAAGAGCAGTTGCACCCGGGCGAACATGCCGGGGCGCAGCACGCCGTCCTGGTTGGCGACCGTGGCGCGCAGCAGGATGGACCGGCCGCCCGCGTCGACCAGCGGGCTGACCGCGTAGACCAGTCCGCGCCGCTCCTGGCCGGGCAGCGCATCCATGCGCAGCGTCAGTTGCTGTCCGACGCGCACCTTGCTCAAGTACATCTCGGGCACGCGGAAATCCACCTTGAGCGGATCGATGGCCTCAAGGGGCGCCAGGTCCTGCCCTTGGTTGACGTAATCGCCCACGGACACGCTGCGCAGTCCGACGATGCCGGCAAAGGGCGCGGTAATGGTCATCTTGTCCAGGCGGGCCTGCGCCAGCGCCACGGCGGCTTCCTGCACCTTCAGCGTGCTGGCCGACTCGTCGCGCGCCTGCTGGCTGACGAAGCCCTTGCCCTGCAGCTCGACGGCGCGGCGGTAATGGCTTTGCGCCAACGTCAGGTTGGCACGCGCCTGCGCCAATTCGGCGCGCGGCACGGAGTCGTCCAGGCGGATGAGAAGCTGGCCCTGCTTGACGGGCTGGCCTTCCTTGAAATCAATGGCCTGGATGCGTCCGGCCACTTCGGGGCGCAGGACGACGGACTCATCGGAGCGCAGGCTGCCCACGGCCGACAGACCGCGCGCAAAAGGCACTTCCTGGACGGCGGCCACGGCGACACGGGCCGGCGCGGCGGGCGCGGATTGAGGTTTGGCGGAAGCCTGGGCAGGGGTTGCGGCCGGCGCCAGCCAGCGCGGCACAAATACGCCGAGCGCGGCCCCCGCGGCCAACCCTGCCGCGACGGCGGCCAGCAGTACAGCTTTTTTCATGCGCGAAAGTGGCGGTGTTGCGGCGCGGACCGGGCATGCCCCACTCGGACGTCGCCGCAGGA
>JAEYVD010000163.1 GCA_023432075.1 Pseudomonadota bacterium
GCAGCACGTTCTTCCAGGAACTTGCCGACAGCATCCAGTCGTTCCTGCGCCGGCAGATGCCGGTGTGGCGCACGCAGTATCCCGGCGTCGAATCGATGAACGTCGCGGTGATGGGCTGTGTGGTCAACGGGCCGGGCGAAAGCCGTCATGCCGACATCGGCATCAGCCTGCCGGGTACCGGCGAAGTGCCGGCTGCGCCGGTGTTCGTCGACGGCGAGCGCACGGTGACGCTCAAGGGCGACCATATCGCCGAAGAGTTCCAGGCCATCGTTGAAGAATACGTGGCGCGCCGTTATGGCGCGCTCGCCTCTCACTAAAGTAAGGGTGTAGCCATTGGCACGCTTCTCGGGCGCGCCGACGGCATGATCAAGATGACTCAAGCTTTCCAGAAAGTCGCCGCCATCCGCGGCATGAATGACCTGTTGCCGGGGGCGAGCGCCCGCTGGGAGCAATTCGAGGAAATCGTGCGCGGCTGGCTGCGCGGCTATGGCTACCGCAATGTGCGCACGCCTGTGCTTGAGCATACGCGCCTCTTTGCACGCGGCATCGGCGAAGTCACCGACATTGTCGAAAAAGAGATGTATACGTTCACCGACGCGCTCAACGGCGAATCGCTGACGATGCGCCCCGAGATGACCGCCGGGATCGTGCGCGCCTCCATCGAGCACAACCTGCTCTACGATCGCCCGCAACGCGTCTACTCCATCGGTCCCGTTTTCCGCCACGAGCGCCCGCAGCGCGGCCGCTATCGCCAGTTCCACCAGATCGACGTCGAAGCGCTGGGCTTTGCCGGTCCCGACGTGGACGCGGAACTTATCGTCATGCTGGGCCGCCTCTGGAAGCTGCTGGGCCTGAAGGATGTGCGCCTAGAACTGAATTCCCTGGGCCAGCCGGCCGAGCGCGCGGCGCACCGTGCCGCCCTGATCCAGCATCTGGAAAAGCACCGCGACATCCTCGACGAAGACGGTCAGCGCCGCATGTACAGCAATCCGCTGCGCGTGCTGGACACGAAGAACCCCGCCATGCAGGAAATGGCCGACAGCGCGCCGCGTCTGTTCGACTTCCTGGGCGAAGAGTCCCGCGCGCACTTTGACGGCGTGTGCCAGCGCCTGACCGACGCCGGCATCGAATACCGCCTGAATCCGCGTCTGGTCCGCGGCCTTGACTACTACAACCTGACCGTCTTCGAATGGGTCACGGACCGCCTGGGTTCCCAGGGCACGGTCTGCGGCGGCGGCCGCTACGACGGTCTGGTCGAACTGCTGGGCGGCAAGCCGGCGCCCGCCGTGGGCTTTGCCATCGGCATGGAGCGCCTGCTGGACCTGTGGGAACAAAGCGTCGAGGTCGCCGCGCCGGCGGAGTGCGACGTGTACGTCGTGCACCAGGGCGAAGACGCGCAGCGTCTGGCCGCGCGCGTCGGCGAAGACCTGCGCGATGCGGGCCTGTCGGTCATCGTGCATGCCGGATCGGCCGGCTTCAAGTCCCAATTCAAGCGCGCGGACGCCAGCGGCGCCCGCGTTGCGGTTATCCTTGGCGCCGACGAAGTGGCGTCGCAGACCGCCAGCGTCAAGTTCCTGCGCGCAGAAGGGCAGGGCGACACGGCGCAGCAACAGGTTCCGCTGGCAAAGCTGGCCGACGCATTGAACAACAAGGGTTAACGCATGGCATACGATCTTGAAGAACAGGAAAAACTCGACGCGATCAAGGCGTGGTGGGCCCGCTACGGCACGCTTCTGCTGACGCTGGCGACGGTGGTGCTCCTGGCCTGGGGCGGCTGGTGGGGCTGGAAGGCGTACGAATCGCACCAGGCTAATCAGGCGATGGGTTACTTCGAAGCGCTGGAAGATGCCGCGCGCCTGGGTGGCGCCGATTCCTCGGTGCGCATCAAGACCGCCGCCTCGACGCTGCGCGAAAAGTACCCCAACACCGGCTACGCCGCGCGTGGCGCCCTGGTGGCCGCACAGGCCCTGCAAGCGCAGAAGGATGACGCCGGCGCCCGCGAACAGCTCGAATGGCTGGCCGGCCAGAACAAGAACCCCTCCATGCAAGCCGTGGCGCGCCTGCGCCTGGCCGGCATGATGCTGGACCAGAAGCAATACGATGCCGCGCTGGCGCAGCTGAACAATCCGCCGGCCGCCTTTGCTGCCCTGTTCGCTGACCGCCGCGGCGACGTGCTGGCTGCGCAAGGCAAGCGCGAGGAAGCGCGCGCGGCCTGGCAGAGCGCCATCGATGGCTTGGGCGTGGCCAATCCCCTGACCCAGGTTGTGCAACTGAAACTGGATGCCTTGAGCGGAGCGTGACTGTAATGCGTAAATTTGCACCTGGCCGTACGTGGCGCGGCGCCGTCCTGTTGGCAAGCTTGCTTGCCCTGGGCGGATGCGGCTTGTTTTCCCATGACGACGGCCGCTACGATCCGGCGCCCCTGACCGAATACAAGGCCGGCATGTCCGTGCGCCAGGTCTGGTCCGCGTCCATCGGCAGCGGCTCTGGCCTGGGCTTTGCGCCCACCGTCCTGGGCGACGCCATCTACGCTGCCACGCCCGATGGCTCGGTCGGCAAGTTCGACCTGCAAAGCGGCCGCGTCATCTGGAAGGCCAAGGCCGAAGGCAAGCTGTCGGCGGGCGCCGGCAGCGACGGCACCACCACTGCGGTCGCTTCGCCCAACGGCGACGTCATCGCTTTTGACGACACCGGCAAGGTGAAGTGGAAGGTCCGCGCCACCAGCGACGTCACGATTCCGCCGGTCGTCGGCTACGGCATCGTCGTCGTGCGCAGCGGCGACTACCGCATCCAGGCTTTCGACGCGAACAGCGGCGAGCGCGTCTGGAGCGTGCAGCGTCCCGGCCCGTCGCTCGCCTTGCGCAGCGTCTCGCAAATGGTCCTGGCCGAAGGCCTGGTCATCACGGGCCTGCCTGGCGGCAAGATCATGGCCATCGCCTCCAATAGCGGCAACGTGCAATGGGAAGGCACCGTGGCCACGCCGCGCGGCGCCAGCGACCTGGAGCGTCTGACCGACGTGGTGGGCGCGCCCCGGATCGCCGGCAACCTGCTGTGCGCGGTTGCTTATCAGGGACGCATCGTCTGCTTTGACGTCACCGCCGGTGGCCGTCCGCTCTGGACCAAGGACTTCTCCAGCGTCAGCGGGCTGACGCTGGATGACCGCTTCGCTTATGCCGCCGACCAGAACAGCGTGGTCAACGCGTTTGCGCTCGATAATGGGGGCAATATCTGGAAGCAGAGCGCCCTGAAGAACCGCCAGCTCACCGCTCCGGCTATGCTGGGGGGAGCGCTGGCTGTCGGCGATCTGGATGGGTATGTGCACTTCCTGTCGCGCAGCGATGGCAGCCTGATGGCGCGCCTGTCGGTCGGTGGTGGCGCGGTCGTGTCGCCGCCGCAGACGACGCCCCAAGGTGTGCTGGTCCAGACGGGCAATGGCAATCTCGTCATGATCGGCACCAACTGAAACTTATAAAACAAAGCCTTTTACCGTGTCTTTCAAGCCTGTCGTTGCCCTGGTCGGTCGCCCCAATGTGGGGAAATCGACCCTTTTCAACCGCCTGACGCGATCGCGCGCCGCGCTGGTGGCCGATTTTTCCGGTCTGACCCGCGATCGCCATTACGGCGAGGGCAGGGTGGGCGATATTCCGTTCATCGCCATCGATACCGGCGGCTTCGAGCCCGTGGCCAAGGACGGCATCCTGCTGGAAATGGCCCGGCAGACCCGCCAGGCCATCGCCGAGGCGGACGTCGTCGTGTTCCTGGTGGATGCGCGCGCAGGTATCAACGCGCACGATCACGAGATCGCGCAACTGCTGCGCAAGTCCGGCCAGCAACGCGTGCTGCTGGCAGTGAACAAGGCCGAAGGCATGGGCCTGGGCCCCGCCATCGCCGAATTCCATGAACTTGGCCTGGGCCAGCCGTATCCCATTTCGGCGGCGCACGGCGACGGCATCGTGGATCTGATCGAGCTGGCGCTCAAGGATCTGGCCGAGCCGCCCGTCGAAGAAGAACCGGTCGAAGAAGGCGAGCACGATCACCGCATCAAGCTGGCGATCGTGGGCCGTCCCAATGTGGGCAAGTCCACGCTCATCAATACGCTCATGGGCGAAGAGCGCGTGATCGCGTTCGACATGCCGGGCACGACGCGCGACGCCATCGAAATCGATTTCGACCGCGACGGGCGCCGCTACACGCTGATCGACACGGCCGGGCTGCGCAAGCGCGGCAAGGTGTTCGAGGCAGTCGAAAAGTTCTCCGTCATCAAGACCTTGCAGGCCATCGAGGCCAGCAATGTCGTGCTGCTCATGCTCGACGCGCAAACCGAAATCTCCGAGCAGGACGCGCACATCGCCGGGTTCGTGCTGGAAACCGGCCGAGCCGTAGTCGTGGCCGTCAATAAGTGGGACGGTCTGGACGGCGAGGAAAAGGAACGCATCGAGCGCGAGTTCAACCGCAAGCTGCGCTTCCTGTCGTTCGCGCGCGTGCACACGATCTCGGCGCTGCGCGGGCAGGGCATCAAGCCCTTGCTCAAGTCCATCAATGCCGCCCACGCCGCCGCGTTTGCCAAGCTGTCCACGCCCAAGCTCACGCGCGAGCTTCAGGCCGCGGTCGAGCAGCAGCCGCCTCCGCGCAAGGGCATCTTCCGTCCCAAGATGCGCTACGCGCACCAGGGCGGACAAAACCCGCCGCTGGTCGTCATCCACGGCAATGCGTTGGACGCCATTCCCGATTCGTACCGTCGTTACCTCGAAACGCGTTTCCGCAATGCGTTCGACCTGGCTGGCACGCCGCTGCGCATTGAATTCAAGTCCTCGCACAACCCCTACACGCAGGAAAGCTGATCCATGAGCCGCTTCTGGAGTCCCGTTGTCGGGACGCTCAGTCCCTATGTGCCGGGCGAGCAGCCCAAGCTTCAGAATCTGGTCAAGCTGAACACCAACGAGCATCCTTACGGGCCGTCGCCCAAGGTGCTCGATGCGATCCGCGCGGCCTGCGACGACACGCTCAAGCTTTATCCGGACCCTTCCTCGGACCGCCTGCGCGAGGCCATCGCCGCCGCCGTGGGCGCGCAGCCGCAGCAGGTGTTCGTGGGAAATGGGTCGGACGAGGTCCTGGCGCATGCGTTTCTGGCACTGCTCAAGCATGACCGTCCGCTGCGCTTTCCCGACATCACGTACAGCTTCTATCCTGTGTACTGCGGTCTGTACGGCATCGAATTCGAAACGATGCCGCTCACTGCGGACTTCCGTATCGACGTCGAAGACTACCTGCCGGCGCGCCACGGGCAGGCAGGCGCCATCATCTTCCCGAATCCCAATGCGCCCACTGGCCGCGCGCTCAGCGCCGCCGAGGTCGAACGCATCGTGGCCGGCAATCCGGACACGGTCGTCGTCGTGGACGAGGCGTATGTGGATTTCGGCGCCGAATCGGTGATCCCGCTGGTCTCGCGCTACGACAACCTGCTGGTGGTGCAGACGCTGTCGAAATCGCGGTCGCTTGCGGGCCTGCGGGTGGGCTTTGCCGTGGGCAGCGCCGCGTTGATCGATGGGCTTGAGCGGGTAAAGAACAGTTTCAACTCCTACCCCATCGATCGTTTGGCATCCGCCGGCGCAGTAGCGGCGCTGGAAGATACGGAGTACTTTGAGCAGACCCGCAAAGCCGTGATCGATACGCGGTCCCGCATGACCGCAGGGTTGCAGGCGCTGGGCTTCGAGGTGCTTCCTTCAGCGGCGAACTTCGTGTTCGCGCGCCATCAGTCAAAGGACGCCGCGACGCTTGCCGCCGCCCTGCGCGAGCGCAGCATCATCGTGCGTCATTTCCGTCATGC
>JAEYVD010000223.1 GCA_023432075.1 Pseudomonadota bacterium
TTAGTCCATCCGCACGCCGGCCTGCTGCGCCAGCTTGCCCCATTTCTGGCTCTCGTTCCGAATGAAGATGGCGAACTCCTCGGGCGTGCCTCCCATCGGATCGGCGCCTTGTCCTTTGATAAACGCGTCGACCTCGGGTGTGCGCAACACGCGGCCCAGCGCGGCGTTGATCTTCTCCACCACATCTCGGGGCAGCTTGGCGGGCCCCATGATGCCGTACCAAGTCCCACTGATCACATCTGGCAGGCTTTCCTCGGCCGTAGTGGGTACCTGAGGCAGAGTGGAGATGCGATTGGAGGATGTGACCGCCAGAGCGCGTAGCCGGTCGTCGGCAATGAAGGCGGACACGGCGGGCGCGTCCGCGACCATCATGTCCACGGTGCCGCCGATTACGTCGGCAATGGCGGGCGCGGCGCCACGGTAGGGGATATGTGTGATGGACACGCCCGCGGAACGCTTAAGCAATTCCGCGCCGAGTTGCGTGGTGGTGCCATTGCCCGCCGACGCGAAGTTCAGCGTATCGGGCTTTGCCTTGGCTGCCCCGAGCAGGCTTGAAAGCGATGTGTAGGGGCTTTTGGAGGCCACCACCACGACCTGCGGCGTGTTCACCGCCAAGCCGATGGCGACGAGATCCCGGTCTGGGTTGTAGCTCACGTTCTTCGTGATGGCGGGAATGATCACCAGTGCGCCCGTCGACGAGAAGAGGATGGTGTGGCCGTCGGAGGCCTTGGCCACTTCGGCGGCTCCAAGTGTGCCGCCCGCGCCGGCGCGATTCTCCACGATCACCGTCTGTCCCAGCTCGGGGCCCAGGCGTGCGGCGATAAAGCGGGCCAGCGCGTCGGCGGGGCCTCCCGGCGCGAACGGGACGATCAAACGAATCGGTTGTCTTGGCCAAGATGCCGGTTGGGCTTGAGCAGGCGAAGAGAGCAGCAGTCCGCCGCAGGCGATCAAACTGGCCAATATGGCCGAGACGGCGCGGCGCCGAGCTGGAATCCGGGGATTTGTCATGTTGTCTCCTGTTATTGATCTATTTGGCCGCCGTGACGCCGGCAGCCAGGTCCTTGCTGATCTAGCTTTCGGGCGGCTTGCGCGTGCGCGCCAGCTCCGCCAGGATGTCGGGAAGTCTCTGCCGAGCGCTGCGGCGGACATCCTCGTACAGACTGTTGCCGTGGGCGTCGATTCCCACCGTGGTGGGCCCCAGCCCTTCGACGCGCAGGCGCACGATGCGGTAGTGGGTCAGCATGTCGGGCCATCCCACTTCGAGCACTTCCTTCACGGCCTGGGTGAGCGGCGTGCACCCGCCGCCGAGGAATGACAGGTAGACGCCGCCCGTTTGCCGCAGCGCCTGGACACTCGCGGAATCGAGGCCGCCCTTGCCGCCGACGGCGTGCAGGCCCAATTCCTGGATCAGTGTGGGCATGTAGGGATTGAAGCGGGTGCTGGTCGTCGGGTTGATGTAGCGCACGTCGAAATGGTGGCCGCGTTGTTCGCTGAAACTGCCGATATGGAACAGGCTTTGATCCTTCATCGCCAGCGGCAGCGGTTCATGCCCCTCCAGAGCGCGCAGTAGCCGTTGATGAGTGGGCAGCCCAGCCGTTACCAGAATTTCTCCGTCCAGCACCACAAGGTCGCCCACGCGCAGCTTGAGCGCGGCCTCGGCGGAAAGTGGGAAGCGCAATCGGTGCAGGGTCGGCGTCATTCGATCACCTCAACGCGACCGTCGTTATGCAGGCGAGCTCGGGTGCGGCGGTTTATCCAGCAATTGAAGGCGACCGCGACTGGGATAAAACCGTGCCCGGCAGCGTAGCTGACGTGCACGGCATAGGCTGTGCTCGTTCCGCCCGTGCCCATGGGGCCAAACCCGGTCTGGTTCACTGCCGCTGCCAGCCGGCGCTCCATGTCCGCCACGAATGGTTCGGGATGAACCTGTCCGATCGGACGCAGCGTGGCTTCCTTGGCCAATTTGGCGGCGTAGTCAAAGGTTCCCCCAATCCCCACGCCCACAACCACTGGCGGGCAGGGCTGAGTACCGGCTTCCATCACGGCCTCCATGATGAAGGCTTCGATGGTCGCCAGGTCGGGAAAACTGAATATCTTTAGCGCTGCCCACCGCCCGGAGCCGAGTGCCTTGGGACTGCAGGTGATGTCCAGGCAATCGCTGCCGTCGACGACGTCGAACGTAATGATGGGCATGCCCGGCCCGGTGTGGCCGCGCTGCAGTGTCAGCGGATGAGTGACATGGGGAAGCAGTGGCGGGTTGATGGTGTCCACCAGCGCTTCGTAACCGTCGACGATCGCCCGGCGCAGGTCGCCATCCAACTTTGCCTGCGTACCCACGCGCACGAAGTAGACGGGTATCCCTGCGTCGGAGCAGACGAAATGATTGGATTGTTTGGCTGCATCGGCGCTCTGCAGCATGATCCGCAACGTGTGCCTGGCGGTTTGATCTGATTCGCGTTGTTCCGCTTGCGCGAGCGCCAGGCGGGTGTCATCAGGAATGCCGCGCAGGGATCGGTCATACAGTTGCGCGCACACGGCGGCGATCAGTTCAGCGGAAATTGCCATGGGGCGTCTCCGTGTTGGATGCCGCGGCCAGCGACCGGGCTCGAAGCGCCGCCAATGCGTGAACTGTGCGGCAGTGGGGTATGTCCACGCCAGTCTGCGCGGCCAACTCGATCGCCGCGCCCAGGATGGCAGCCAGTTCGACTGGACGTCCTGCCTCGGCGTCCTGAAGCATGGACGTTTTGACGTGGCCAAGGCGCCTCGTCGTTGCGATACGTTCCGCGGGCGACACCGTCGGCGCGATACCCAGGCTCTGTCCAAACGCCAGTAACTCGCACATCATCTGCGTGAAAACGCCACGTACGCCTGTATCGTCGATCATGACGTCGGTAGCGGAATCGGTCAGTATGCTGACGGGGTTAAAGCATGCGTTGCCGAGCAGCTTGCTCCAGACTTCCGTGCGGATGTCTTCCGTCGTATGGGCGTCGAGCCCGCAATGGCGCAGCAGCGTCACCCACTGCGATAGCCGTTCTTTGTCGGCATCTTGAACGACATTGCCGAAAACCAGCCGCGAACCCGCGCCGTGCCGGGTGATGCCGGGCTCGGGACTGGAACAGGACGGGTACACGACCGCGCCGATGATCCGATCTGGCGGAACCGCGTGGCCGAGTTCGCCATGCGGATCCGTGCTGGTCAGCGGCGCTGCCAGCGAAGATTTGCCCGCACCAAACCACCACGGAACACCATTTATCGCTGGCACGACGATGGTTCCCGGGCCGACCAGGCGCGCGAGCAGCGGGGCCAGCGATGGCAGGGAATGGGCTTTGACGGCCAACAGGACGACGTCCGGCATCCATGGATCATCCTGCTCAAAGCCGCTGCCGATCTCGGTGTCGAAGGCGAGAACGCTTGCGCGAATAGGCTGGCCACCGATATCGAGCCGCCAGCCGTGCTGCCTGATGGCGGCCAGGGTCTGGCCACGTGCGAAGACGCGGACATCCACACCGGAGCACGCCATTTGAACGCCAAGAAAGCCGCCGATGGCGCCCGCGCCGATGACGCAGACCCGCGTTGGCGGGTTGGGTCGCAGGTCAATAGAACGCTTTTCCATGCTTCGATCCTTCGGGAAAGTACTGAATTGAATCCGTTGCTCCGGCGCGAGATAAATGAATTCTTCGGCTAGACTCATAAGTTCAACTTATAAATATCGCGCCATGCATGTCACTTTGCGTCAGTTGCGAGTCTTACTCGCCGTAGCCGAGACGGGCAGTTTCAGCGCTGCGGCGCGGGTAGTGGGGTTGTCTCAGCCGGCGGTCAGCCAGAGCATCCGGTCCGTGGAGCAGGCGCTTGGGGTGTCGCTGCTGCAGCGAACCACGCGCCATGTCGTGCTGACGCAGGCTGGCGAACAACTGGTCTCGCCGTTGCGGGACGCGCTGAAGACGCTGGAAGACGTCCTGACACAAGCGCAGCAGGCGGGAGAGCGCATGCTGCACGTGGTGCGTGTGGCCGCCACGCCTTCGCTGTCCGGCAGGCTATTGCCGCGCTGTCTGGCAGACGTCGCACGCCAATTCCCTGGCGTTGCGGTGCAATTGAAAGAGCAGGCGCAAGACGCCGCGCTGGCATCCGTCAGGCAAGGGACGGTGGATTTTGCGTTGGCAGTCGGTGATTTTGGGCCGTGTGAGTTGCAGCGCACCTCGTTGCTAAAGGATCGCTTCGTGCTGGTCTGCCGCGGCGATCATCCATTTGCCCGTCGTGACAAGGTCTCGATTGGACATCTTGCCCTGGAGCGTCTGATCGTGCTTGACGCGGCGAACGGCGGACGCCGGGGTCTGGACCGTGTGCTGGTCGCGCACGGTGTCTCGGTCGACGTATTGCAGGAGGTCGCGTCGGCCTCGACCGCGTTCGAGATGGTGAAGGAGCGGTTGGGCGTGGCACTGCTTCCGGCCAGTTGTGTGCCGACGTTCTCAATGAAGCAATTGCGCTCGGTCAGCCTGGAGCCGGACGTCTTGCGTGACGTGTCACTGTTCAGTCGCCGGCATGAGGACTTGTCCGAGGATGCACGCGCGGTACACGACATCATTCTTGCTCGGGCGCAAGGCGGGACGCGAGGCGTGCAGCGGCCGCTCACGGTCCTCGTTCCGTTTCCGAAGCGAGGACCGGTGGATAGCTACGGCAGAGCGTTCGCCAAGCTGCTGGCTGCGCGCCTGGGCAAGGATGTGGTCGTGACCAACACGGTCGGCTTGGGTGGCGCGCAAGGCGTGCACGCCGTCACGCGCTCGCGGGCGGACGGCTACACCATCGGTATCGCGGGCAATGGTGCGACCGTATTTACGCCAGCCAGTGGGCGGCAACCGTTGTTCGACGTCTTCGAGGACCTCACGTTTCTCAGCGGTCTGGTGCGTGTGGCTGCCGTGCTGGTGGTAGGGGCGCATACCGCCGCCCGCGATTTTGCGCAGTTGTGTGCCCTTGCCCGACTGCATCCTACGCGTTTCGTTATTGGCGCGGCGGGAACGGGTTCGAGCCGGATGCTTGCCGAACTTCTGGGGCGCTTGACCGGCATCGAGCTGACCCATAAATCCTATGACGGGCTGGCACCGGCGCTGGACGACCTCGCCAAAGGCAAACTTGACATGGTCTTCGGGGAGCCGGCCGGCGTGCTTGCGCTGGTGCGAGCCGGAAAGGCATTTGCGCTGCTCACGACCGGCGATGAGCGTTGCTCTTTGTTGAACGAAGTGCCGAGCGCGGCTGAGGTCGGCTTGCCGGATCTTGCGACTGACGGGGGATACTGCCTGGTGGCGCCGCCATCATTGCCGGCCAGCGTCCTTGAGCGGCTGTCAGGCGCGATCGCGGAAGTTCTGCAGTCCGACGAACTGAATCGGACTTTCGCCGCGCTGGGTGTTCGGCCCGATTTTCGAAGCGGCCCATACTACGAGAATTTCGTCAGGGAAGAGCAGTCCCGATGGCAAGCATTTCTCGAGAGAGATTGATTCAAGTCATCTCCTTAGCCGCGATGCCCAGATCAGCCGCATAGTGTGCAAGCTGCTCCCTCACATGAAGCTTCAGCGCGTTGGGGTGGGGCACGCATGCGTTGGCGCCGCAGTCGTTCCGCGAGGCCACATGGCTGGTCGAAGCCGGCAAGCTCATGCCGTATCTCGCTCCCCGGCGGTTCGACCTGCGATCCGCGGAAGTTGCCTACGAAGCTATCTCGACCGCAACCGCGAGGGGAAAAATCGTGGTGGACGTGGCATGATGCTCGCACCCCGCATTGCTGGTGGCGACATCGGTTGGCGATTTGCTGCCGACTCAATAGATCATTCCTTGCACGGCGCTATGGTTCCGAGCCCCGGGACTTTGCGTGCCGCGCCGCAATCCATGACAAGGTGCCGACGTCGGCCCCTCCAGACTCGATGACGGTGGTGCCGGCCATCATCAATCCGTAACCGTGTTCCTCCTCCCAGGCGCAGCGGAAGTCCAGACCGATATAAGGCTCGCCTGCGACAGGGTGGAGCGTGATGCTGTTCAGACGGATCAGTTTCCGCAAGGCTTGGCCATCCCAGTGCCGCGGCAACCGGAAGGCGTCATCGTCAAGAACGATGCCATCCTGCTCGGCGCGCAGGCGCGGCAGATCCGCCAGCATCGCCTTCATCACCGCCTGGTAGAACGCCTCGTCATGGTCCAGCAGCCAGCGCGCCGCCTCAATCATCGTTGACGCCGGCGCTTCACCGGATCCATCGTCATTCTCAAGGTAAGCGATGACTTCCCCGGCTTGTGCGATCGCATCGTCGCGTGCGTAGCCCTTTGAAGCGGGAAGGGCATCGGCGCCGCGCAATCGCGACGTTGCGGGCAGTGGCAACGCGGTGATCCAGACGCACCAAGCACTTTTAGGCCCATAGAGCGTAGGCAGTCCCGTTACCGAATGCGGCACATAGTCTGATGGAATCTGGCCGGTATTCATTGAATCGCTCCTTGAATCTTTGTTAAGGCGACGCCAGCCTCAATCGCCGGTCGTGGCTGCCGTCAGGGCCGTCAGCGCCGCGAGCAACGCCGTGTCGGCACCGTCAGGCGCGGAGGCCACCGCCGCGCGCACCCGTTGCGCCAAAGCGCTGTTGAAATCGGCCGCAATGTCGGCGCGCAGTGTGAGCCGCCGGCCAGTCCTGTCCAGAAGCATGTCAGGCGCTACCCCTACTGAGTCCAACCGGGCGCCATCGGCGCGGTGGACGCGGGCGGTGGTGATCACCAACGCGCCCTGGTTGCCGGGCAGGGACCGCACGGTCTGGATCGTGCCAGCGCCCAGGGTTGCCGTGCCGATCAGCAAGGCACGGCCGTGGTCCTGCAGCGCGGCAGCCACGATCTCGGCGCCGGCGCCCGTGCGGTGATCGACGAGCACCCCTACCGGAACCCCCTGCGGCACGAGGGGGGCGCGGGCACGCAAGGTGCGCGCATTGTCAGGCGTGCGACCGCGCAGGCTGCCGATCTCGGATCCTTCGAGCAGCACCATGCCGGCGACTTGTTCGGCTGCGTCGAGCAGCCCGCCGGCGTTGCCGCGCAGGTCCAGCACCAGTCCCGCCAGCGGCGCTTCGGCATGCGCGGACGCCGCGTCGAGCGCGTCTTTCAACTGGCGCCCGGTTCGGCTGTCGAAAGCGGAGATCCGGATCACAGCAAGCGCGCCATCCAGGTCCCAACGCACCGTGGGAGGCGCCTGTACGGGTCCGCGCACGGGCTGCGCCGTGATCGCGCTGGGCGAACCCGGCCGCCGCAGGGTGAGCGTGGCGCGGGTGCCTGCCGTGCCTCGCAGCAATGCGACGGCTTCTGGCAAGGGCAGACCCGCAGTGGCTCGGCCGTCCACGTGGGTCACGATGTCGCCGGCCTGGACGCCGGCGCGCTCGCCCGGGCTGCCGGGCAGGGGCCGCACGACGGTCAGGGCACCGTCCCGGATTGACAGCTCCAGGCCGACGGATGCCGGCGGGGCTGCCAGTTCAGCGCGCGTTGCGACGCGGCTGTAGGGGTCCAGACCCGCCATCATGCCGCGCAGGGCGGCGTCCAGCGCCATCTCGCGCGGTGTGCCGTCGGCAAAACGCAGGATCTCGCCGGTCAGGAGGCGGATCTGGGGTGTCATGCCTTCCGTCTGATGGCCGGTCAGGACGGCCTGTTCGATCGCGGCCTTACGCGATGGATCTTCAGCGCCTGGCAGCGCCTTGAGCGCGCTCAGGCCGTTCACTACGAGTACGCGTGAATCGAGGGGATCGACGTACTGGTTTACAACCTGAGTCATGGCAGCCGCGAGCGTGGCTTCGATCTCCTGGCGCGTCATGGCTGCTGCGGACGCGTGCACGATGGTGCCCGTCAGCAGCAGGGCGCAAAACGATTGGCGCAGCGCCCCCGCGCGCCCGGCGAACGATGCCCGCCTTTTCGCGTGCGCCGGCTCTGCCAGGCAGGAAGGCTGCGACCGTATGGGTGCGCAGACGAGGGCGGTACGCAGCGCTGCGGCCCAAAAGGCAAAGAAAAGTTTCGTCATCCTGCGGAATGCGCCGCTTGCGCGTCGAATTTCTGAGTGCGCTGATGTTAGCAGCCAAGAAAACATCGCCAATGTCAGGTGCGAGTGCCCGGTCCGGGCGTCCTGCGCCTGGCATATCGCGCAGGCGGACAGCATGACAACGAATGCCACGCGTCGCATTGGCGACTTGCTGTCTTCTGCACGTCGCAGCCTTGGTCTCAAAGACGGTCGAGTTGATCTCGCGGGTGGAACTCGGCGTCGTCTTTGCCGTCCAGCATCGCGTCCACCATGCCCTCGAATGCGCCAGCGGCATGACCGAACGCATCGGAAGCCAGAAACTCGGATCCGCCTATTCCGTCCAGTCCAAGCGCAGCAATGGTTTCCCGTTCGCCTTCCTCGCCCCAGATGTAATCGTGAACCACCGCAAGGCCTCTGCCCTCCGCCTCGAAAAAATTTGCCGCGCCTCGCGCTACCGTCAGAAAAACGATGAGGTCGTAGAGATTTTCGGAATAGGTCAGCGACCCTGCAACGAAGTGCGTTTCCGAAGAATCGTAGGCCGCAACCTTGATGTTGTCGGCCTCGGCGGATTGCAGGATGGCCCGCAGCGCCGCGCGATTGTCCGAATGGCGAGCCAGCATGGCGTCGCATGCCGAAACGAGCTTGCCCAAATCCTGATCGCTGGAGGCAGCCAAATCGTTGCCTTCCGACAGATGCCACTGCCCGCCGATGGTGCGCCAGTCTGACCATCTTGATGCCGCCGGTACAGGGGCAGCTAGCCATCTGGATAGATTCTCGCGGGACATCTGGAGTTTGAGAAAGGCGGAATAGGGTTCGGACATGGCAGCTATCGATCCTCAGGTGCTCAGCAACTTTGCTTTTATCAAAATGGCGCTGCAAATTCTACGGCTGCGTCTTCAGCACGGCCTGCCGCAGGATGTCGTAGACCGACAGGCCCGGGAGTCGCGAGAAGAAGGTGTTCCTATCGGCGGAAGCTGTCCACGCAGACCACAGCGTCAGCACGTAAAGCTGGCCATGCTTCCATGCGACGAGCGCCTCGATATCGCCCGCGTCGCGGCCCTTCTGGTCTTCGACGGAAAACCGGAAGGTGCGCGCGGCAAACCCTTGGTCCGCCAACGCACTATCCTCTTCGCTCGACAGCATCACGGGCGACCGCGCGTCGGATGTCTGCTTGACGAAGTAATCCTTCACGAGCGCGGCGCCGGTTGTTTCGAGGTCGGGCTTTTCCTTCATGTTCTGAACGAACAGCCAAACCAACCCGACATCCTTCCCGTTCTTGCGCCTGACCATGTGCAGCTCGGCGGGAAGTGGTCCGTGAAAACCGTTGATGGGAACGTCCCATCCTTTCGGGATGCTAATCCGGTGTTCCGTGGCGCCGATACGAAGCGGGACCTCCTGCATTTCGCGGCCGAAGCTCGATTGTTGCCCATCGGCCCATGAAAGACTGTCGATGAGCGCCGTGGCGTATTGATCGGCCTTATGCACCAGGTTGTTCGCGGCATCCATGCTGGCGGCACGGCTCACGTCAACGACGAAGAAAACGCCCACCGCCTGTTTTTCGCGGACGAAGCAATAACTGATAGCGGCGCTCTTTGGCTTGCCGTTGTCGGCTTTCTGGGCGAGAAGTCCCACTTCTGTCTGGTCGTCCGAGCTTTTGGAGATTCGCGGTATATACCCGAGCGCTTCCACTTCGAAAGTGCAGAGTCGCCATGCCGTGGCGGGCGCCGGCAGGTTGTAGCCCAAAATGCTGGTCTCGATTTCCGGATTGTTTTTATCCGACGTGATTTTTCCAATCACCTTCACGTTGCCGATGGTGTCCGGCGGATTGGGTTCCATGGGCGCCGTCCGCACCTTCGCATCTCGTGGAACGTTGCTTTCGAAATTCAACGCAGGTGCAGAAAAATCGAACTGCCGGGTTACCCAAGGCCCACCATCAGGCGATGCGTCATTACCTTGAGCGAAAGCCGATCCAACCGTAGCCACTGCAAAAATTGGCACCGCGAAAATCGTGTTGGCGAGGCAAAGTTTCATTTTCTTACTGCTCACTTGTGTCTCTCGATTGGAACTTCAGCGTTATCAGTTCGGGTTGACGTATCCCGATCGAAGTGCGGCCCGAGCCCTTCCCCCCCACCGCCTCCGCGTTCCACCTCAAGGATGCCGCCGAACCGTCGAGAGCGGGCGTCCACCTCTGGCCGGTTGCGGAATTTTGCATGAAAAAGTCCGTCTCCCCCCGTGCAGTGCTTCTCCTTTCCGGATTCTGCCTGTCCGCTGCAGCGCAGCCGTGACGCCGCACAAAGCCAGTCGCCGGATACCACCCAGCAAGACAGTGCGGCCTGCCAGGCGCAGGCGGGCAGCGTCAGCAGCGCCTGCACAAATTTTCCGAATGTAGACGGCTGCGCCCGCGGCGCCGCGGCTGGCGAGCTGGGGCAGCAGCAAGCAAGGCGACAAGGCTCAGGGCTGCAACACGGGGAGGTCAACAGCCCCAGTGCGCTGCGTTATCAGCCATAATCAATTCAACCTGGCCCCGCGCGACGGCAGGAGCTCAGTTTTCGCTCCCACATAAACCGGTAGCGGGCGGACCGCAGCGTACTCAGAGCGGAATATCTCAATGACGAAACCTGAAACGCCAGACGACGACTCGGTACGGACCCGCGGCCACAGGTCACGCGAGCTGCCCCAGGGCTTTCGGGCCGGATTGATTACGGCCATCACGGTATTGCTGGGCTTTTCGCTGGGTTTCCTGCGCTACTGGGGCTTCGACGCGCCGGGTAATTGGAGCGCGCTGTCCGTGCTGCCGGGCCTGTCCTTGTTGGTCGCCATCCTGCTGCAGATAATTGCTCTTTACCGCGCCTTGCGTTTGGAGGATGAAGCCGAGGATGAATACCGGAAAACCGTGCGATGGTTCATCGCGTCGGCGATATTGCTTTTGCTGGGTCTGACAGCGGCATTGTGGGAAGTGGCGTGATAAGGGTGCCGATCCTAAGGGCTGAGGAATGTGAGGGCGCGCGGGGCGCACGAACCCAGGAATGCAAAGAGCCTGACCTGTGACGAAAAAGGGTGGGGACGATCGGCAATTCGACTAAGCATCAGGGAGGCAGCGGCAACATCCCGACCGGCCCAATCAAGGGTATTCGCATTGCTCAAAGGAAGAAAAGAAATGCTGCAGCAATAATTGTGGGTACCAACGCACCCATCAGCAAGCCCAGCATGCTGACCGCACCGTTGGCGAAACTGCCTCGAAGCAGCGCGACCCCCGCCGGATTCGGCGCATTGGCAATAACTGTCAGCCCGCCACCTGCGACGGCGCCGGCCACTAACATGTACTGAGCTTGGCTAGAGATTCCGTCGATGAGCGAGCCCAGGTAGGTCAACGCTGCGTTGTCGGTAATCGCTGTGAGCGCCAAAGCGCCGACGAACAGCACATTCGGGTCAAGCCCGCTCACGATGGGTTGCAGCCACCACTGCTGCATGCCTCCCAATACGACAAGACCCGCCAGGAAAAAGCCCACCAATAACGCCTCTTTGATAATGAGAGGGCTTTGGTGCGTTTTGTATGCCTGAGTGTATCCAATGAAAAACAGAAAAAGACCCAGAAAGATAATCGGATGATGAGCGCTGATTACGACGGCGGCCAGAAAACTCAGGTGCACGACGATCACGACGGCAGATACGGGCGCAGGCGATTGCTTCAGGGACAGCACATCGCCTGAACGCAAGTGAGGACGCAGTAGGGCGGTGACAAGCGTGGCATTGACCAGAACGGCCAGCGCCGCCTTCCAGCCAAACGTATTGAACATGAAGCTGCTATCCCAACCCCAGGTCGAGGCCACCATCAGCACAGGCGGGGCGGCATACGAGGTTAGCGTTCCGCCAATCGAAATGTTGACGAACAGCACGCCCAACGCCAGATACTTCAAGCGCTCGGGCATGTCGCGATGAAATACCTGCGGCGCCAGCATCATCGCAGCGATCGTCATTGCTGCGGGTTCGGTCACCAGCGACCCCGCCAATGGCACCAGCGCCAGGCAAAGCCAGGCTTTGGCGGTCTGGTCGCGCACGGGAAGCAGGCGTGCGACGTGTTCGACAACGCGCATCACCGCCGTCAGCACCGGCAATGAGGCCGCAATGACCATCACCACGAAGACAAATGCGGGTTCGGTGTAGTTGCGCGATTCGGCGTACGCCAGGGCCGTGCTGCCGGAGGCGGCAAGCGCCATCAGGATAAGCAGTATTGCCGCCCAAAAGCCGAACACCACCTCGACTTCTCCCAGCAGGTGCAGCAGGCCGCCGTGGCGCTTGCTGCGATGCGCCAGGCGCAAAAAGACCGGCGCGGAAAAGGTGTGCACCAGCGCAAGCGCAAAAACAAAGGCGGCGATGATTTCCAGTGCGGATTCCGTCACGTTTCAGTTCCTGTACATAAAAGGAGCGGCGTAGGCCTAAGGTCAGACGCGGGCGGACGATACCCGCGCCACTTCCACCCACAGTCGCGTCATGACGACGTGTTTGACCAAGTCAAAAAGGTGTGCAGGAGCGCTGCTTGGCACCAGCACGCGGCGTATCAACGCTTGAAGATCGACACGGACGCAAGGTTGCAACGCCGCGCGTCCGCGCTGCCGTGACAGCGTGCGTAGGCGCACCCGGGTTTTGCTTGGCATATCTATTTTCAGTTCGGCGTCTTCCGGGGCCAACACCGCGTGTTGCAGCGCATCGAGTGTTGTGCAGACATAGACCGATCCGGGCTTTGCTGCCTCATCTTCAATCTGACGGCACCATTCCTGCGAGCCAACCAGCGTCGCCGTCGAACGCCGTTCCGGCACGTCGAAACGCAGGTGACTGAATTCAAGCAACTCGATGAATTCTGCAAAGGGAAGTTCGCGAACCACGGTCAGCGCCCCGCGCGGTACGTTGCCGTCTTTTTTCTGCGCCAGTTGTTTCATGACACCCTCCGTCAATGAGAAAAAGGGGAACCGCCGCGCGGCTCCCCATCAAGTACCTCAGGCGTAGAGCGATCAGGCGCCGGCCTGAGCCCGCTCAAGCTCGCGGACCCGCTTCCTGTTGCGCACCGTCGAATACACCAGCCAGACTGCAAGCGCGAGGATGGCGTAGACGAAGCCAGCGCTGATCGGGCGGTCGATGAACACATTCATGCTTCCGCGTGACAGCAGCAACGCACGGCGGAAGTTCTCTTCGACCATCGGCCCCAGCACGAAGCCCAGCAAGAGCGGCGCGGGCGAGAAGCGCAGCTTTAGGAACAGGTATCCAACCAGACCCAGAACCAGCACCATGCCCACGTCGAACAGATTGTTGTTTGTGCTGTAGACGCCGACGCAGACAAAGAACAGTGCGGACGGGAACAGGTATTTGTACGGCACTTTCAGCAGCCGAGCCCACATGCCAATCAACGGCAGGTTCATGACCACCAGCATGATGTTGCCGATCCAGAAGCTGGCGATCAGCCCCCAGAACAGATCGGCGTGCTCGGTGACCATCTGAGGGCCAGGCTGAATACCGTGAATGATCAGCGCGCCCAGCATCAAGGCCATGACCGAATCGCCAGGAATGCCCAGGCTCATCGTGGGGATGAAGCTCGTTTGCGCGGCCGAGTTGTTGGCTGCTTCCGGGCCTGCCACGCCTTCAATCGCGCCGTTGCCGAAGCGCTTGGGCGTCTTCGAGACGCGCTTTTCGACGGCATACGACATGAACGATGCGATCGTTGCGCCGGTGCCGGGCAGAATGCCCAGGACGGCGCCGATGGCGCTGCCGCGCGCAATCGGCATGGCCGACTTCTTGATATCGCCCGGTTCGGGGCGCACGGACATCTTGGGACCCGCGCCCACGGTGGTGGCTTTGCCGATCCGGTTGACGTTGGCAAAGAAGTCCGCCAAGCCGAACAGACCCATTGCCAGCGCCACCAGCGGAATGCCGTCGCTCAATTCGATGACCCCGAAGCCATAGCGGATGGTACCGGTATTCACGTCCGTGCCCACCACGCCCAGCAGCAGGCCAAGAAAGACCATGGCGATCCCCTTGATGGCCGAACCCTTGGCAAGCGTGGCCCCCGCGAACAGGCCCAGCATCATCATCGAAAAGTACTCGGCCGGGCCGAACTGAAATGCCACTTCAACCAGCAAGGGCGAAAACAGGATCATGATGATGATGCCCACGCTGGCGCCCACAAACGAGGCCATTACCAGCATGAACAGCGCCGATCCCGACTTGCCTTGCCGCGCCAGCGGATTGCCGTCCAGGCACGTTACCGCGTGCGACGGCGTGCCCGGCAGATTGAGCAGGATGCAGGTGATGCCGCCACCGTATTGAGCGCCGTAGTAGATTCCGGCCAGCATCATCAAAGCGGCCACCGGCGTCATCGCGTAGGTGAGGGGCAGCAGAATCGAAATGGCCGCCAAGACGCCCATGCCCGGCAGGACGCCGATCATGTTGCCCATGAACACCCCGAACAGCGACCACAGCAGGTTTTCCCACTGCAACGCCACCGAAAAGCCGTGTAGTACGTTGTCGAACAGATCCATTTCCTACCCCCAGCGCAGCATCGGAAACTGCAATTGCAACGCCCAAGAAAACACCACCGCGCCGAACACCGTCATCGCCAACGCAAGAATGGCGGCGGACTTCACGGAGTTGGACGTATCGCCCAGTGCCGAGACGAACACGAGCGCGAAGGTGGCGGGCAAGAAGCCCAGGAAGCTGCCCAGGATGATGAACAGCGCGATGCCGCCGGCGATGCAGGCCATGCCGCGCACGCGCTCGTGGCGCGTGGGCTGAGGCAATTGTTCCTCGATGAGTTCCTCCTGTACTTCATCGGGGTCTGGGCTAAGGGGCACGAGGATGCCCAGCGCCACAAGAAAGCAACCGATCATCAACGGGAAATAGCCGGGGCCCATTCGAGCCAGCTCTCCAATGTTGTATGACATTGCTTCAAGAATGGTTAGCGCGCCGCACAGAGCGATGAACGCACCGCCCCACAGATCGCGCTTTCTGGAAAATATGGTGCTGCCCACGGCGTGCTCCCCTTTATGTTGTCGAGATGCTTCTGCCCGCAAGACGTGGCAGGCTGAAGGAGGGGGCACTTTAAGGAGAGCGCCTTGCAGTTTGCTTTCACCGTTTGGCGGCCCCGATCCGGGAAAACCAGCAGCGGCAAACTCCTGTGTTCAAACGGGTGAACCGGTGTGAACCGCGCTGAACGCGCGATGTTCACAAAAGTGAACAATCCGGCGCCATTCACTGGCGTTTAGCGGTCTGGCACGGTTTTTTCCCGTCGCTCGCGCGCTTTCCATTTCTTGCAAATGGGTCGGCCAAACTGTCCAGGGCATAATCGCGTTTTCGTGGTCCTTGCGTGTCGTCATGCTTCGCCTACCCATTACCGCGCGTATTCCGCTTGCGGTGTCATTGCTCTTCTTGTTGATTTCGGCTGCGCTTATTTCGCTGGCGCTGCATGGTGTGTCTCGCCAGTTCGACAGACAGGTATCGGACCTGGGCCAGGTGTATTTGGACGGCTTGTCCGCGGCGATCTTGCCGTCGGTGCAAGCCGGAGATGCGGCGCAGATGGTCGACGTGCTAAACCGCGCGCTGGATACGCACCTGGGCGTGGTTGACCGGACGCTTGCCGTGGTTACCCCCGACCACCGCCTGCTGGCGCACGTGGCGCGCTACCCCGAAGTTGAACCCATACCTCTTGCCTCATTTGCCGACGCGTCCGGCACCTTGGTCAGTCCGAGGTCGGAAGGGGTGTGGACGTGGCGGCTGCTGGACGATGGCCGGCCGGAACTGGGCACTCTGGTGGCCAATCTGGACGTCAGCGATTTTCTGCGGCAGCGCCAGGAACTGGCCTGGGAGTTGGGGCTGGTGGGACTGGCGATAAGCCTGATCGGTGCGGCGCTGTGCTTTGGCATGGCGCGGCGGCTTCAACGTCCCATTATTTCTCTTACCGAGGCGTTGCGCGGCGGTCCGGAAGATCGGCTGCGCCCCATGCGAGTCGCGACCCCCGACCCCGAACTCCAAGAGCTGCTGTCGGCATACAACTGGATGGTCGAAAGCGTTCAGCAACGCGAGGCACTAGCCGAACGCAATTCGCGCATCGAGCGAGAGGCCGTATTGGGGCGCATGTCGGCCGCGCTGGCGCACGAAGTGCGTAACCCCTTAGGTGGCCTGCGCACCGCCGTTCAGACATTGAGGCAGTTTGGTGAGCGTGCCGATGTGCGTACCGAGTCGCTGGACTTTATCGAACGTGGCGTGGAAGCGCTGCAAGCCGTGGTGGACGCCAGCTTGCGCACGTTCCGTCCGGGCGCCGCGTTACTGCGCGAAGAAGATATCGCCGATATCCGCCTGATGGTCGGCGCGCAGGCAGGGCGGGGCGGTGTTCGGGTTCAGGTGCATTGCGAAGGGTTGCAGGGCTTGCGGCTTGCGCTTCCAGCCGGCGCCGTCCGCCAGGTGCTGCTGAACCTCGTGCTTAATGCCATACAGGCTTCACCTTCCGGCGCGCTGGTGCTTGTGTTTGCCCGTGCCCGGCCCACGGTGCTGACGTTGCATGTGGTGGATGCGGGCAGCGGTTTGCCCGCTGCCGCCCGCCGCGCCTTGAAGGGGCTTCCTACCGAGGGTGAGGGCATGGGATTAGGTATCGTGGCGGATTTGATAAAAAGCATGCAAGGCCGTCTGCGTGTCACGCATCTGGCCAGCGGCACGCGCATCTCGGCGCGCTTGCCTTTTGCGGTATAGGAAAACGCGTCTTGAATGACATACAGGTATTGCTGATCGAAGACGATGAGCTGCTGGGCGGCGCACTGCTGCAACGCTTGCGGCTGGAAGGCATTTCTGCGCAGTGGCTGCAAAGCTGCGCGCAAGCGGTCGAACTGTTCCGCAGGACGCGCATGCGCCCGGCCTTCCTGCTGGCCGACATCCGGCTCCCGGATGGCTCCGGCGAAGATCTATATCGGCGCCTGATCCCTTATCTGGCAAGCACCACCGTGGTGTTCGCCACGGCCTACGGTGACATTGCGCAAGCTGTGCGCCTGGTCTCGGCGGGCGCAAACGACTACCTGACCAAGCCTTACGACACCGACGCGCTGGTGGCGCGCATCCGGTCGGTGATCGCCGCCCAGCCCGCCGGACGCGCCGAGGGGGTGTTTGACAACCCCTATGCGTTGCACGAGGAAACCTTACCTCTGGCGCAGGAGCTAGAACGTCTTGCTGCCAGTTCGCTGCCTGTGTTGCTGGAAGGCGAGACAGGCTCCGGCAAGGACCGTGCCGCGCGGTATATCCACGCGCGGTCGTCTTTTGCGTCGGGGCCTTTTGTGGCCGTCAACTGCGCCACCTTGGCGACCGATCTAATTGAAAGCCTGTTATTCGGCCACCAGAAAGGGGCGTTCAGCGGAGCCAGCGCGGCGCGCGAAGGCCTGTTCTCGGAGGCGGCGGGCGGCACACTTTATCTGGACGAGGTGACCGAACTGACGCCGCGCGCACAAGCCGCGCTGCTGGGCGTTCTGGAAAACGGCCAGTACCGGCCTCTGGGCGACAGCGCGCCCAGGCAGACGCATTGCCGGGTGCTAGCTAGCACGTGCATCGATCTTCAAGTGGCCATTGAAAAAGGCACGTTCCGCGCGGACCTCTTTTATCGGCTGGCGGTGGCCAGAGTGGCTACGCCACCGCTACGGCAGCGCCCGGGCGCATTGCCGGGTTTGGCGCGCGCCATTCTTGCGGAGCAGTCATACGCCGGGGCCGCCTTGTCCTCCGATGCCCTTCAGGCCATGCATGCGTATGCCTGGCCCGGCAATGTGCGGGAACTAAAAAATCGCATCGCGCGCGCGGCGGTTATGGCAGATGACGCCATCCTGCAAAGCGGCGATCTTTTCCCCGAAAGCAAACTTGTAGAGAAGCCGGTTTTGGCAGCCACGCGGTTTGACGCCGAACAGCGTGCCATCCAGCAAGCCATTGCCGAGTCTGGCGGCCATATGGGTCAGGCGGCCAGGCTCCTGGGGATTTCGCGAACAACCTTATGGAAGAAGCTGCGAGAAAGGCGGGACGACGGCGCGGCGAATTGAGCCGGGCTGCTTGCATTCTGCCCAATTGCATCCGGTGCTACGGATGTCTGCTCCTGGCCGAAAACGGCCACGGACCACAGGGGCATCGGAGCCCTGCATGCCCGAATCCGCGGGCTTAGACCGTTGCGCAAATTAATCGCGCCTATTGCGAAGTTGGCCTTTTACAACTGCAGGCTGTCCGTTCGCACAGAACGAGAACATGCCCACGCAATGGCGGGTGTTGCCAGGCAAAGCCATCTGCCGAACGCCATTCTCCCCGCCCCAGGTTTGAGCAGCGAGAATAAAGTTCGCCTTTTAGACCGTAGGAGGCGCGGCGATTCATTGGAAGCTAGAAGTTCGCCTTTTTGATAAGAGGTACTCTTGAACTGCTGATTTTTATGTCAAAGT
>JAEYVD010000341.1 GCA_023432075.1 Pseudomonadota bacterium
CTCGGACCTCAGCTTTGCCGTCATGGCCATCAATGGCTGGAACCGGCTGAACGTGGGATTCCAGACCGTGCCCGGCTCGGCCGACAAGGCGTATGGGCTGGACAAGGCCCAATTCAACTAAGGATCGGTCATGAAAATCCTCGTCATCGGCGGCACGGGCCTGATCGGTTCCAAACTCGTCAAACTGCTTGCCGAACGCGGCCATGAGGCCATCGCCGCCTCGCCCGCCACCGGCGTGAACACCATCACAGGCGAAGGCCTGGACACGGCTCTGGCCGGGGTGGACGTGGTGGTCGACGTGGCCAACTCGCCGTCCTTCGAAGACAAGGCCGTGCTGGAATTCTTCCAGACCTCCGGCCGCAACCTGCTGGCGGCCGAAAAGCGCGCGGGCGTGCGCCATCATGTCGCGCTGTCTGTGGTGGGCACGCGCCGCCTGGCCGAAAGCGGTTATTTCCGCGGCAAGATCGCGCAGGAAGACCTGATCGAAGCCGCCGGCATTCCCTACACCATCGTGCACAGCACACAGTTCTTCGAGTTCCTGGGCGGCATCGTGCAGTCCGGCACGCAGGGAGAAGAGGTGCGGCTGTCTTCGGCCTACGTGCAGCCCATCGCCTCGGACGACGTGGCGCAGGCCATGGCCGACGCCACGTTGGGCGCGCCCGTGAACGGCATTGTCGAGATCGCCGGTCCGGAGAAGGTCAGGTTGTCCGAACTGGCCCAACGCTACATGCGTAGAATCGGGGACGCCCGCATCGTGCACGCGGACGCCGGCGTGCGCTATTTCGGCGCGCTGCTGGACGACAGCACACTGGTGCCCGGATCGGGCCCGCGCCTGGGCAAGATCGACTTTGACACCTGGTTCAGCCATTCGGGTGCAAGAACGTAGCGGCGGTCACAAGGACCCACATGAGCAAACTGCGGCCTCCTTCCCAAAGCCTCCTGGACAAGTACCGGGGCGGCGACTTCCGTCCCCTGTACACCACCAGCGTGACGGTGCGGGGCGGGGAGGCCGCGCATGGCCGCGCTTCGGGCATCGCCATCTCGGACGACGGCGAACTGCTTGTGGAGTTACGGTTGCCCGTTGAACTGGGCGGCACGGGCGGCGGAACCAATCCCGAGCAGCTCTTCGCCGCCGGTTACGCGGCCTGCTTTCACGGTGCGCTCAGCATGCTGGCCGAGCGGTCCGGGCTGTCCATTCCCGACGCCTCGGTCACCGCCACGATTGCGTTCGGACGCGACCCCGTGGATGGCCTGTTCGCGCTGAAGGCGGACGTCAACATCCACCTGCCCGGCCTGGACAAGGCCATTGCCGAAGAACTGGTGCGCAACACCGAGCGCCTCTGTCCTTATTCCAAGATGGCGCAGGGCGGCATCGAAAGCGTCGTGGCACTGACGCAGTAGCGCCGCTTGCCGGGCGCCTTGCGGCGCACTTTTGGCGGCGCGGCTGCCGCCTTGCGCTTCACGCCGGCTTGACCAGCAGGCTGTCCAGTATCTGCAGGTCCATCGCGCGGATGTTCTCCGTCATGTAATCGATGAACACGCGCATGCGTACCGGCAGGTGCTGGCGGCTGAGAAAGCACAGGTAATGCCCGCGGTCGTCCGGCGCATATTGCGGCAGGCACGCCACCAGCCGGCCCGCCCGCAGATGGTCGCAGACCTGATAGGCCGCCATCTGCGCGATGCCGTGTCCGTCCAGCACCGATTGCAGCACCAGGTCCGCGTCGTTGAAGGTCAGCATGCCGGGCGGCGCCACCTTGCGCATCTGGCCCGCCACCTTGAACTCCCATTCAAACACGCGGCCTGATGCCAGCTTGAAATTCACGCAAGCATGGTCCGCGATGTCCTCGACGCTGGCGGGCAGTCCGTGGCGCGCGGCATAGGCCGGCGACGCGCACAGCATCATCTGCATCGGGATCACCTTCTTGGCGATCACCTGGCTGTCTTCCATGCGCCCGTTGCGAAAGGACACGTCCACGCGGTCGGTGGTGAAGTCGGTGGGACCGTCGTCCAGCAGCAACTCCACCGAGATGCCCGGATTGGCCTCGCGAAATCCCTTCAACAGCGGCGCGACGATCTTGCGGCCGAAGCCCACGGTGGCGCACACGCGCAGCTGGCCCGTCGGCGGTCCTTCACGAAGGTCGCGCATGTCGTCCAGCGCCTGGATGATGCGTTCCACGCCGGGGTGGCATTGTTCGTAGAAGCGCTGGCCTTCGGGCGTGAGCGACGTGCTGCGCGTGGTGCGCACGAACAGGCGCGTGCCGAGCTGATCTTCAAGCTTCTGCACGCTGCGGCTGACCGCCGAGCGGCCGATGCCGAGCCGGTCGCCCGCCTTGGCGAAGTTGCCCTCGGCGGCGACGGCGATAAAGGCCATGACACCGGCATAGCTGGTGGCAAAGCTGTCGGCCAGGGAATCCGGTCCGGCCGAAGCAGGGGTATCCGAAGGGGCAGGGTAGGGTGTCGACATGGTGGCGGCGCCGCAAGTGGGTTGATCCTACAGCTAAGACGGCGCAGCCCGCAATCTTGTGACATCACGCGCAAAAAAAAGAGGCCTTCCCCGAGGGGAAGGCCTGGCGGGGCGACGAAAGGCCCCCGCCGCGTGCCGGGCAACCTTATTTGACCGGGGTCAGGGCGGGCGCGCCTTGCTTCTTGATGAGGACGACCAGGAACTTGGCCGGCTGGGTCTGGCTGGCATTGCGCCCCACCGTGTGAACGTCGTCCGGCCCTTCATAGAAGGTTTGCCCGGGCGTCAACGTGACTTCCTTGCCGCCCTTGACCTGCATGACGATGCTGCCTTCCAGCACATAGACAAAACCATACGCATCGTGGCGGTGAATGGGATCGGCCGCGCCGGGCGGATAGTCGACGATGAGCATCA
>JAEYVD010000344.1 GCA_023432075.1 Pseudomonadota bacterium
GCCTGCAGCGCGTCCAGCAGCTTGCCATGAATGCCGCCAAAGCCGCCATTGCTCATGACCAGCACCTGGTCGCCCGGGCGGGCGGCGCCGGCGACCGCCGCCACGAGTGCGCCGATGTCATCGTAACTGGAAGCTCGGCCGCCCAGGGGCGCAAGCACCTCGGCCGGGTTCCAGCCCAGCGCATGCTTGCCTTCGCTGGCGCCAAAGCAGAACACCAGGTCGGCGTCGGCCAGGGCCTCGGGCAGGCGGGCCGCCATGGTGCCCAGCTTCATGGTGTTGGAACGCGGCTCCAGCACGGCCAGGATGCGCGCGGCGCCAACCTGGCGGCGCAGTCCTTCCAGCGTGGTGGCGATGGCGGTGGGGTGGTGGGCAAAGTCGTCATAGACCTTGATGCCATTGACCGTTCCGCGCAGTTCCATGCGGCGCTTGACCCCGCCGAAGCGGGTCAGGGCGTCGATGCCCTGTTCGGCCGGCACGCCGACGTGCTCGGCGGCGGCCAGGGCGGCCAGCGCGTTCATGCGGTTATGTTCGCCGGTCAGCGACCAGCGCACCGTGCCGGCTGGCTCGCCAGCGCGGGTGACTTCAAAGGCGCCGTCCGCGTCGGGTGGCGAAGCCTGCCATTGGCCCCCGGCCCCGAACGTGACGGTATCAGACCAGCATCCTCGCGCAATCACGCGGTCCAGCGCATCCGAGTGTGTCGGCCGGACGATGCGGCCCGACCCGGGTATCGTGCGCACCAGATGGTGGAATTGGGTTTCGATGGCGGCCAGATCGGGGAAGATGTCGGCGTGATCGTATTCCAGGTTGTTCAGGATGGCGGTCCGGGGCCGGTAGTGCACAAACTTGGACCGCTTGTCGAAGAACGCCGTGTCGTACTCGTCTGCTTCGATCACGAAGGGGCGGCGCGCCGGATCGTAGCGGGCGGATACGTGCAAGTCCTGCGCGACGCCGCCGATCAGGAAGTTGGGCGCCAGGCCCGCTGCTTCCAGCACCCAGGCCAGCATCGAGCTGGTGGTGGTCTTTCCATGCGTGCCGGCGACGGCCAGCACATGCGCGCCCGGCAGGATGTTGTCGCCCAGCCATTGCGGGCCGGACACGTAGCGCGCCCCGGATTCCAGAATGGCTTCCATGAGCGGATTGCCGCGGCTGACCACGTTGCCGATGACGTACAGGTCCGGCTTGAGCGCAAGTTGCTCCGCGCCGAAGCCCTCGATCAGTTCGATACCCTGTTCGGAAAGCTGGGTGCTCATCGGCGGGTACACGCCCGCGTCGCAACCCGTGACTTTGTGGCCGGCGGCCCGCGCGATCAGCGCGAGCCCGCCCATGAAGGTGCCGCAGATGCCAAGAATGTGCAGGTGCATTGATAAATCTCCTGCCCTGCATTGTATATATAGCGTCGCGACAAGCCGGCTCTGCGCGCGTGCGGCGTAAAACGGCCGCAACGGTTATCATCGCGCCATGAATCGACGCCTACTTCTTTCCGCCGCCGTGGCGGTGGCCGCAACTGTTGCGGGCGGCTACACCCTGATGGGACGCAAGCCGCAGAACGCCGCAGCGCCAGCCGACGCCGGCGATCCAGTGGCCGCGCTCAAGCAGATGCAACTGCCTGATCTTGCCGGCGCCTCGCATTCGCTGGAAGGCTGGAAGGGACAGCCCATCGTGGTCAATTTCTGGGCAACGTGGTGCGCGCCGTGCGTGAAGGAAATGCCTGCGCTGGACGCCCTGCAGAAAAAGTACCCGCATGTGCGCTTTGTCGGCTTCGGCGTCGATACTGCCGCCAACATGCAAAAATTTGTCGAGAAAGTACAGGTTTCCTACCCGTTATGGGTGATTGGCGCAGGCGCCATCGATACGCTGCGCAAGCTGGGAAATCCCAGCGGAGGCCTGCCTTTTACCATCGTTTTCAATGCAGATGGCAGTATTAACCGGAAGATACTGGGCGAAGTCCAACCTGACGACCTGGATCGCACGCTGGCGGGTTTGAAGGCGTAAGTCTGTTGGACAAATAGTAGGAATTGGCGTAAAAAGCTGGTTTATCGGCTGTTTTGCCAACAATTGGCAATCCACAATTTGGCACGCGCATGGCGCAAAACATACTGGTATTGCATGGCCCGAATCTGAACCTGCTTGGCACCCGGGAACCTCATATCTACGGCAGTCTCACACTGGCCCAGATCAATGAGCGTCTCGAGTTGCTCGCGGGTGAATTGGGCGCCACGCTGACTGCGTGGCAAAGCAATCACGAAGGTGCGCTGGTCGACCGCATTCAGGCGGCCCGGCAGGACGGCACGGACTTCATCATCATCAACGCAGCGGCATACACGCACACCAGCGTCGCAATTCGCGATGCGCTGGCTGGGGTCGCGATCCCATTTATTGAAGTACATTTGTCCAATCTGTATAAGCGAGAGCCGTTCAGGCATCACTCTTATCTGTCCGACTTGGCGCAGGGCCTGATCAGCGGCCTGGGCGCGGACGGCTACGAGGCCGCGTTGCGTTACGCAGTGCGGCACTGATCTCGCATCAAATTCAACGCTTTTACATCTTATACGGCGCGAACCCGACGCTGGGGCGACGCCGACACTATCTCGGGAAGCAGCTTCTATGGATCTTCGAAAACTCAAAACCCTGATCGACCTGGTGGCTGAATCGGGCATCGCCGAGCTGGAAATCACCGAAGGCGAAGGCAAGGTCAGAATCGTCAAGTTCTCGCAGACGCTGCAGCCGGTGGCCTACCACCAGCCCGAAGCCGGCGTGCCCGCCGCGCCCGTGGCTGCCGCCGCGCCCGCCGCCGCACCGGCCGCGCCCGCTGCCCCGGTCATTCAAGGCCATGTCGTGAAGGCCCCGATGGTCGGCACGTTCTACCGCTCGCCGAACCCGGGCGCTGCTCCGTTCGTCGACGTTGGCGCCACCGTCAAGGAAGGCGATCCGCTGTGCATCATTGAAGCCATGAAGCTGCTCAATGAAATCGAAGCCGACAAGGCCGGCGTCATCAAAGAAATCCTGGTCGAAAACGGTGAGCCCGTCGAGTACGGTCAACCCCTGTTCGTCATTGGCTGATAGCTGAACATGTTCGAAAAAATCCTGATCGCCAATCGGGGCGAAATCGCCCTGCGCATTCAGCGCGCCTGCCGCGAGCTGGGCATCAAGACCGTGGTCGTTCACTCCGAGGCCGACCGCGAAGCCAAGTACGTGCGCCTTGCCGATGAATCCGTGTGCATCGGGCCCGCGCCGTCGCGTGAAAGCTACCTGAACATGCCGGCCATCATCTCGGCCGCCGAAGTCACGGATTCCGAGGCAATCCACCCGGGTTACGGGTTCTTGTCCGAAAATGCCGACTTCGCCGATCGCGTCGAGAAGAGCGGCTTCGTGTTCATCGGCCCGCGCCCGGACACGATCCGCCTGATGGGCGACAAGGTCAGCGCCAAGCGCGCCATGATCGAAGCCGGCGTGCCGGTGGTGCCGGGTTCGGAAGGCGCGTTGCCCGACGATCCGCAGGAAATTCTGCGTACTGCGCGCGAGGTCGGCTATCCGGTCATCATCAAGGCCGCGGGCGGCGGCGGTGGCCGCGGGATGCGCGTGGTGTACACCGAGGCCGCGCTGCTCAACGCCGTCACGATGACGCGTTCCGAGGCAGGCGCCGCGTTCAACAACCCGGAAGTCTATATGGAGAAGTTCCTCGAGAACCCGCGCCATATCGAAATCCAGGTGCTGGCCGATGGCGGCCGCAACGCGGTCTGGCTGGGCGAACGCGACTGCTCCATGCAGCGCCGCCACCAGAAGGTGATCGAAGAAGCGCCGGCGCCCGGCATCGCCCGCCGCCTGATCGAGCGCATTGGCGACCGCTGTGCCGACGCCTGCCGCAAGATGGGCTATCGCGGCGCGGGCACGTTCGAATTCCTGTATGAAAACGGCGAGTTCTATTTCATCGAAATGAACACCCGCATCCAGGTCGAACACCCGGTCACCGAATTGATCACGGGCATTGACCTGGTGCAGCAGCAGATCCTGATCGCCGCCGGCGAAAAGTTCACGCTGCGCCAGCGCGACATCGCGTTCAAGGGCCATGCGATCGAATGCCGCATCAACGCGGAAGATCCGTTCCGTTTCGTGCCCAGCCCCGGCCGCATCACGAACTGGCACACGCCGGGCGGTCCTGGCGTTCGCATCGATTCGCACGCGTTCAACGGCTACTTCGTGCCGCCGAACTACGATTCGATGATTGCCAAGGTCATTACGTACGGCGACACGCGCGACCAGGCGCTGGCCCGCATGCGCATCGCGCTGTCGGAAATGGTGGTGGAAGGCATTTCCACCAACATCCCGCTGCATCGCGAAATGCTGCAGGACGCCCGCTTCATCGAAGGCGGCACCAGCATCCATTATCTGGAACACAAGTTGGCGCAGCGTCCCTGACCGACTTTGGGGCCTCACGGCCCCTTTTGCGTTTTGCCTTGTAGATGTTTTAAGGTTGATCGGGCCGCGGCGCATGCCGCGGCCCGTTGACCAGATGGAAGAGAAATAATCATGCGTGAACTCGTGCTCCATTGCTCGGAGGCGCAGGCCGAAGCCTTGTCGGATGCGTTGCTCGAAGCCGGCGTGCTGTCGGTCTCCGTCGAAGACGCCGACTTCGGCACCGACGTCGAGCGTCCCCTGTTCGGCGAGCCCGGCACCGAGCCCGACGTCCAGGCCTGGGACCGCAACCGCGTCGTCGCCTTGCTGCCGGACGGAGCCGATCCCGCGCAGATCATGGAAGAAGCCGCGCAATCCGGAGAGCTCGAAGCGTCGGTCTTTGACGGCTGGAGCCTGCGCGACGTGCCGGACGCCGACTGGGTGCGCCTGACGCAATCGCAGTTTGGCCCGATCCACATTGCCGAGCGGCTCTGGATCGTCCCCAGCTGGCATCGCGACAATCCCGACGTGCCGGGTCTGGACGCCGCGGCCGCGCCCGACCAGGACGGCGCCATCCATATCGAACTGGACCCGGGTCTGGCCTTTGGCACCGGCAGCCATCCGACCACGCACCTGTGCCTGGCCTGGCTGGAAGCCGAGCTGCCTGCCGGGGCGACCATGCTGGACTATGGCTGCGGATCGGGCATTCTGGCCATTGCCGCGCGCAAGCTGGGCGCTGGCCCCACGCAGGCGGTCGACATCGACGCGCAGGCGGTGCAAAGCACGGTGTTCAACGCCGAGGTCAACAAGGTCGAACTGCAGGCCATGCTGCCCGATGCGCTGGCCGACGGCACGTTTGAAGTGGTTGTCGCCAACATCTTGTCCAATCCGTTGAAGGTGCTGGCGCCCATGTTGGCTGGCCGCGTCGCCGCGGGCGGTCATCTGGTGCTGTCCGGCGTGCTCGAACGCCAGGCCGAGGAAGTCGCCGCCGCCTACGCGCCGTGGCTTGCCATGTCCGTCTGGCGCGCGCGCGACGGCTGGGTGTGCCTGCACGGCCGCAAGCCTTAAGCTGCGGCAGCAGGAGCACGTCTCATGGCTCTGACCACCCGCTGCCCGCAGTGCGGCACGTCTTTCAAGGTGGTGCCCGACCAGCTTCGGGTCCGCAATGGGCTGGTGCGTTGCGGCGCCTGCTCCACCGTGTTCGACGGCCGTGCGTGTCTGGTGTCCGCGCCGGGCGCGCCCGTGGCCGCGACAGCGCCGGCCAGTGCGCCGCTGCCGTCTTCCGCCGCCGCTGTCGCTGCGCCGGTCCTGGCCACGCCCGAGCCGCACCCGCCCGCTGCCCCGATTCCTGAACCCGCCTACGCGCCGCCCGCCATCCCTGCGCGAGCGCCAGCAGTCGCGCCGCCCAAGCCGCCCGCGCCGGCCGCGCCGCCCCAGCCCCAAGAACCACGTATCGTCCTGCCTTGGGAAGACGAACCCGAGGCGCCGCCCGCGCCCATGGTCCGGTCCGCACCCTCGATGCCGTCCGCACCGGCGGTTCCGTCCGCGCCGGCGGTTCCGCCCGCGGTGCTGCGTGGCCGTGATGACATTCGCAAGCGCACCGAGCCGCAAGCCGCCGCTGCCGATGACGACATCGAAGACGACGATTACGCCGACGACGACGGCGAGCCTTTCCTGCGCGAATCCGAGCCGCCGCGCGCCGCGCCCGCGCACCAGCTCCCGGCGTATCGTCATGAGCCCATCGTTGCCGGCCGATCGGACGAGCCGACGCTGGATTGGCGCGCCGGCCGTCCGCTCACCGGCGAGCGCGACGACCCGCGCAACGATCCGCACGAAGATCTGCACGATGACCAGCCTGACGATGTGCGCGACGACGTGCGGGACCTCGAGCGCGACGACGAATACGAGCACGACGACGACCGGGATGCCGGCGCGCACGAGCCGGTGCTGGGCGACACCCGCACGCGGTACTCCAGCGCCACGGACGTGGGCCGCTCGCCGCCCGAATTCCTGGACCAGGACCGCATCGAGCGCAGCGGCCTGGTGCGCAAGCTGTGGGGCTACGCCTGCCTCGTCGGCCTGATCGCGCTGGCCCTGCAGCTGCTGTACGCGTACCGCACCGATATCGCCAACTCCGTGCCCGCGCTGCGTCCGGCGCTGGAGGCCGTCTGCAAGCCGCTGGACTGCACCGTCGGCTACGCGCGCCGGCGCGATCTCATCAGCATTTCCTCGTCGTCGCTGCAGCCGCCTGCGGGCGCCGCCGCCATCGACGACGGGCGCACCCGCCTGGTGCTGACCGTGATGCTGCACAACCGCTACGACAAGCCGCAGTATTGGCCCGCGCTGGTGCTGGAACTGAACGACCTGTCGGACACGGTGGTCGTGCGCAAGGTGCTGATGCCCGAAGACTACCTCACGCCGCAGCAGCTGGCCGGCCCGTTCGGCCCGCAAGGCGCCCTGAAGATTTCCGTCCCCATTGAAGTGACCGGCGTTCAGGTCAATGGCTACCAACTCGACAAGTTTTTTCCGTAAAGGATGACAAGCATGGCAACCCCTGTTCTGGTCTGCGGTTCGATGGCGTTCGACACCATCGCGGTGTTTGAAGGACGCTTCAAGGAGCACATTCTTGCCGACCGCATTCAGTCGCTGAGCGTGTCGTTCCTGGTGCCCAGCATGCGCAAGGAGTTTGGCGGCTGCTCGGGCAACATCGCCTACAACATGAACCTGCTGGGCGGCAAACCCGTTCCGGTCGCCACCGTGGGCGAAGACGCCGGCGAGTACATGCAGCGCCTGTCGGGCCTGGGCATCGACGTCAGCCGCGTCAAGGTCATCCCCGATACCTTCACCGCGCAATGCTTCATCACGACCGATCTGGACGACAACCAGATCACCGCCTTTCACCCCGGCGCCATGTCCTTTGCCGCGCAGAACGACCTGAGCGATGCAGACGCTGCCTGGGCCATCGTCGCGCCCGACGCGAAGGAAGGCATGTTTGCCCATGCCGAACGTCTGAACAAGCGCGGCATCCCCTTTATCTTCGACCTGGGCCAGGCCATGCCGCTCTTTGATGGCGCTGACCTCGAGCGCATGCTCAAGCTGACCCAGGCGCTCACGGTCAACGACTACGAAGCCGGCGTGGTCGAGCAACGCACGGGCCGCAGCGTCGCGGACATCGCGCGCTCCCTGCAGGCCGTCGTCGTGACGCGCGGCGCCGAAGGCGCCACCCTGCACACCGAAGGCAAGACCATCCAGATCGAACCGGTGCGCGCGTCGCAGGTGGTCGATCCCACGGGCTGCGGCGACGCGCAGCGCGGCGGTCTGCTGTATGGGCTGACCAGCGGCTGGAATTGGGAAGACAGCTGCCGCCTGGGCAACGTGATGGGCGCCATCAAGATTGCTTCGCGCGGTCCGCAGAACCACGCGCCCACGCGTGGCGAGATCGACGCCGTGCTGCACGCCACGTACGGCATCCATCTGCCTGGCTGAGCTTCTAAGGACTTCCGGGAACCGCCGGTCGCTACACGAGTCGAAGGCCAATCCCTGCGCAATGGCAACGGGCTGTTGCCCGTTGTTTCCCGGCGCAGTTTGCAGCTTCTCGCGGAGGGTTTCAGTCTGTTGCTGGCGCGCTTGCCGGGCGTTGCGCTCGGAGTATCATCAGTTACCGTCGGCCGTGCCCGAATGAGGAGTCCAAATGAATCATATAAAGTCTTTTTCCCTGGTGACGCCGCGCACTGGCCGCTGGTTGGCTGTCGCGGCAGTGGTGACGTCGATGGCAGTGCTTGGCGGTTGCGCCAACCGCAGCGCCTCCAGCGGCGTGTATAGCTACGATCAAGCGCAGCGCGAACAGATCGTCCGCACCGGTACGGTCACCGGCGTGCGCCCGATCGTCATTCAGAACGACAAGTCCAGCGGCGTCGGCATGGTGGCCGGCGGTGCGTTGGGCGGTGTGGCCGGTAACGCAATCGGTGGCGGCACGGGCCGCACGATCGCCACGGTGGGCGGCGTCATCCTCGGCGCCCTGGCCGGCAACGCCGTCGAAAACCGCGCGCAGACGAACTCTGGCCTGGAGATCACGGTGCGCCTGGATAATGGCGAAACGCGCGTCGTCGCCCAGGAAGCCGATGTGCCCGTCAGCGTGGGCCAGCGTGTCCAGGTCATCAGCGGCGCCGGTCCGACCCGCGTCACGCCGATGTAATCCGCGCGACCGCACGGAAAGCGCTCTGTACGAAAAAGCCCGCGCAAGCGGGCTTTTTTTTGCGATGGCGGCGGGCCGCCTCAAATGAGGGCCAAATGCGGCCGGTCGCCGACACGTAAAAATATGTCGCTCGGCCACAACGCGGTCCCCCGGATTTACCCGCGAACGTTACCTTTCCCAGCGTTTTCTCGCCATTTCCACCATAAGTTTCATGGCGATTCGACGGCCGAAGTGCAATGATTGCGACGGCGCGGCAGTCCGGATTTAATGTAACCACGTGCATCCGGCGGCCGTTCTGGCTGGCTGGAATTTTTCAGTTTGGTTTCAGCTGTTTTCTGTATCCTCAGCGCCTTGAATCCCGGGGCGGGGGATGGATTGCCGAACAGGCAACGTTACGCTGCAAGAATTATGCACACCGAGCAAGAACTCCACACCAAGATCGGCGAGATCGTCGAGTCGATCGTCATGAAGAAAGTCACCCCCGACACGCAACTGATTGCCACCGGCCTGGTCGATTCGCTCGCCGCCGTGGACATCACGCTGGCGGTCGAGTCCGAGTACGGCTGCAGCATTCCGGCTCCCGAAATCGCAGAGCACCTTCAGTCGGTCCGCGTGCTTGCCGGCTATGTCGCTGCCCATACTTCGTAATACCCGGTTCCTGTCGCACGTCGCGGCGGCAGCGACGGCGGTAGCGTTGGCGGTAGGCACGTATTGGGGCGCGGATGACCTGCTCAGCCGCGTCGTCAATCCGGCGTCCTCGCCTTCGGCACTGGCGGCCGACAAGAGCAATTACCTGCCCAACCTCGGCCCGGACTGGGGCACCCAGCACGTCAACCTGAACCGTCTGGGCAATGCCCTGAGCGACGGCACGCTGGTGGTGCTGGGATCCTCAGAGCTTTCCAGCCACGACCTGCGTTTCGTTCCCTACCGCTTTTTCCCGGAAGAGCTGAAGGTGCCGACGCTGGCCTATGGCCATGCAATGTTCCAGTCCTATGGCATCGTCAGCGTGCTGGAATCGGTGGCCGATTCGCTTACGCCCAACACGCGGCTGGTCATCATGCTGTCGCCGGCGTGGTTCGCTTCCGGCGGGCAATTGCCGCGCAGCGCATTTGCCGAGCACGTCACCGGCCCGGTCTGGGACCGGCTGTGGGACCAGCCCAGCACGCGCGAGCAGATGCAGAACTGGATCAGCGACAACGCGAACTGGGGACTGTTGTGGCTCATCGCCAATGGTCAGGTCTCTGAGCTGAAGGACAAGCTGGCGTTGTGGTGGCAAGCCCGCAAGGAACCGGCGCCCGACAAGCCGCGCAGCAAGCTGTCCGTGCCTGCGCACCGCTACGTCTCGTGGCCGATGTCCGCCCGCCTGAATGCCGGGCAATGGTCCCGGATCACGCACGAAGCCCGCGAGGTCGAACACACCCTCGGCGGCAACAACCCCTACGATGTGCGCGACGACTATTACCAGCAATATCTGGCGCCGCTGTACTCGCCGGCGCGCAACGAGTTCGCTGACGTCGATCCGATCACCCGCACCGAACTGGGCGACCTGTCGCGTGTGATGGCCTTGCTGCAAAAGCGCAAGGTCAAGGCGTACTTCGTCATCCAGCCGTTCAATCCCAAGCTCATCCTGGACGTCGAACGGTTCGACCCCGTGGTGGCCGCCATCACCGGCATGTGCACCCGCTATCAGATGGGGTGCCTGGATCTCTACAGCATTCCCTTCGAGCCGGGGATGCTGCGCGACGACATGCACCTGGCCGAACTCGGCTGGGCCATGGCCGATCAAGGCATTGCGGAGTATTTTTCCCGATGAAATTCTTTCGTAAAGACGAAGCCCGCAATGCGGGCGCGCCCTGGGCGCGCCGCTTCTTCTGGCATCTGTGCCTGTACGTGGGTGTGATCCTGGTGTTCGTGCTGCAAGCGCAGCCCACGACGGGCAGCGGCGGACCGATCAAGGTCGAATTCCAATACCAGCAGTTCTGAGCGCACCATGGAACTCTTCGCTAGTTTGAGCTTCTTTGGCGGCGCGCTGTTCGGCGGCCTTGGTCTCGTCGCGTACCGCTCGTCCGGCATGCCGCTGCGCATCGGCTATCGCCACATCATCGGCGTCATCTGTCTGGGCGTCTGGATGGCGGTGTTCTGGGCGCGGCCCTATCAACCCATTGCGCTCCTGGCCATTTCCGGCGGCGCGCTGTGGGCGATGCGCCGCAACTACATCCCCACCTGGCTCGCCGTCATCATCACGATGACGCCGTTGCTGCTGGTCAAGACCGGGGTTTCGCACCTGGGCGCGATGCTCGGGCTGTCCTTTGCCACGTTCCGCGCCATCGACGTGCTGCTGTTCGCGCCGCGCAACGAACGCGTCTCGCCGCTCGACTATTTCATCTACCTGTTCTTCCCGCTGACGCTGCTGGCGGGACCCATGTACCGCTGGCGCGCCTTCCAGGCCGATCTGAAACGCGGCTACGAAGGGGTCAACCTGAACACGTGGCTGATCGGGCTGGAACTCATCATGGTGGGCGTCATTCAGAAATTCGGCCTGGCCGAGCTGATCTGGCGCTACGGCCTGGCCACGCTCGACGCGCACGACTATTCGTTCACGGGCGTGGCGCTCAATGCCTCGCTCTACAGCGCGTACCTGTTCTTTGACTTTGCCGGCTATTCGACGATGGCGATCGGGATCGGGATGCTGTTCGGCTTCACGCTGCCGATCAACTTCCGCAACCCGCTGGCTACGCTCAACCCGCAGGATTTCTGGCGCCGCTGGCACATCAGCCTGTCCGAATGGCTGCGCGATGTCGTGTTCATGCCGATCTACAAGGCGTTGAGCAAGACCCGCTTCTTTGGCCGTCACCGCCTGGCGGCGCAGAACATCGGCATTTTCGCGACCCTGCTGGCGATGGGCGTGTGGAACGGCCTGTCGCTGCATTACATCGTCAGCGGCCTGATGTTCGGCCTGTATTCGGTGGGGCACAACCTGCTGATCAACGCGGCGCGCACCCGGCCTGCATTGCAGGCTGCGCTGGCCAAGCCCGTCATGCGCTTTCTGGGGCGCGTCCTCACCCTGATTCTGGCCGCGCTGGCGCTGTACGTGTTCAGCGGCCGCAGCCCTATCTGACGCCGGGAGTCACGGCATGCGTTTCGATCTGAAGTCCTTCCAGTTCGCCGACGAAGGGCGCGCGCCCGACGCGCTGGCGGTGGCCGCCGCCGACCGCAGCCTGACGTGGTCCCAGTTGCGCACCGAGGCGCACGCCTGGGCTGATGCCGCGCGCAAGCACGGCGTGGCCCCCGATGTGCCGGTGGCGATCTACGGCCACAAGGAAGCCGCTTTTTTCGTCGCCATGGTCGGCGCGCTGCTCATCGGCGCGCCGTTCGTGCCTGTGGACACCATCTATCCGCCTGAGCGCCTGCGCCGCATCGTGGAGATCGTGCAAGCGGCCGCCGTCTTCGACGCCGCGGCCGGCAGCTTCACGGCGGGCGAGGGCGCCATGCTGGAAGAACGGGGCCTGGCCTACGTGATGTTCACCTCGGGCAGCACGGGCGACCCCAAGGGTGTGCAGATCGGCCGCGAAAGCGTCGGGCTGCTAGGCGACTGGATGCTCGGCAGCTTTGGCCTGGGCGAGGCGCCCGTGTTCATGAACCAGGCGCCCTTCAGCTTCGACCTGTCCATGTACGAGGTGTTTGCCACCCTGGCGTCGGGCGGAAGCTGCGTGCTCAACGCGCGCGACCAGATCGCCGCGCCCGGTCCGTGGATGGCCCGGCTGGCCGCCCACGGCATCACGGTGTGGGTGTCCACGCCGTCGTTCGCGCATCAGCAGCTGGCCAACCGCGACTTCTCTCCGGCGACGCTGCCCACGCTGCGCACGTTCCTCTTCTGTGGTGAACCGCTACCCGCGGCGCTGGCGAAAAAGTTGCGCCAGCGTTTTCCGGATGCGTCCATCTTGAACACCTACGGTCCGACCGAAGCCACGGTGGCCACCACCTGGATCGAAGTCACCGATGCCGTGCTGGCGGCGCATGATCCGCTGCCGGTCGGCCATGCCAAGCCGGACAGCGTGCTGCTGGTGGACGAAGGCGAGATCTGCATCGTGGGCGACCACGTGATGCGCGGCTACCTGAACCGCGCGGACCTGAACGCGGCAAAGCTCTACACCTACGACGACGGCCGCCGTGCATTCCGCACGGGCGACCTGGGCCTGATGGAAGAGGGCGGGTTGCTGTTCTGCCGCGGCCGCATGGACGACCAGATCAAGCTCAACGGCTACCGCATCGAGCTGGCGGAAATCGACGAAGCCCTGCATGGGCTACCGGGCGTGGAGGCTAGCGCTTGCGCCGTGTTGCGCCGTCCCGATGGCACGGCGGTGCGGCTGATTGGTTTCGTGACGGGCTCGCAAGCAGCGGGCGAGCAAGCCGCGCTGCTGGCGCCGCAGGCCTTGTCGGGCTGGAAGGAGCGGCTGGCCGAGCGCCTGCCACCCTATATGGTGCCGTCCGAGCTGGTCGCCTGCCCGGCGCTGCCCATGTCGAACAACCACAAGATCGACCGCAAGAAGCTGATCGACATCTACAGCGCGATTCCCGTGTAGGCGATCACACGCCCATCATGCCGTAGCTCAGGCGAGCCAGGACCATCAGCAGGATTTGCGCCGCGATCAAGAGGATCAGCGGCGAGAAGTCGATCGAGGTGCGCGGCAGGATACGGCGGATGGGATCGAGCAGCGGCGCGGTCAGCGATTGCAGCAGCGGCATCATCGGCGCCATCGGGTTGACCCACGACAGCACGGCCTGGATCAGCGTCAGCCAGACCACCAGGTTCAGCGCCCACTTTGCCGTCATGATGAGGGCCGAGCCCATCGCGGCGGGCAGCAGCGCGGCGGGGATCAGCGCGCCGATGGCCACCAGCCACAACAGGACCAGATAGACTAGCGCCGACAACCACGCGCACACCAGGCTGGTCCAATCGATCTTGTTGCCTGCGGGAATGATCTTGCGCAGCGGCAGCACCAGCCAGTTGGTGGCTCCGTAGATCGCGCGCGCCAACGGGTTGAAGGGGTGCAGCCGTATCGCGTGCATCCAGGCGCGGGCAATCAGCGCCGCGCCAAACAGCGTGAACACGATTTCGAGAAGGAAGCGGAAGATTTCACCGAGCATGGACGCGATCACCCCAAAAAAGAGGAATCAATTGTCGCACGGCCAGACGTAAAAATTGCGTACGGTCCTAGTGCATCGGGCCCGGTGCAGGGGTCAGCCATTTGGATGGCATGACGCGCAGACATTAAAAAAGCCGCCCGGTGCAAACCAGGCGGCTCTGATGAAGCTAACGCTTCGGCGCGTCCGGATTAAGGACGGCCACCCGTCGGGAAGGGCCACGACGCGGCGGGGTTCAGCGCGGTCTTCGCGCCCGGGGCAGCAGCCGTGGTGGGCGGCGTGGCGGGCTTCTTCGGAGCGGCTTTCTTCGCAGCGGGCTTCTTCGCGGCGGCAGGCTTCTTGGCGGCAACAGCCGGCTTGGAAGCGGGAGCCTTCTTGGCGGCAGGCGCCTTCTTGGCAGCCGGGGCCTTCTTGGCTACGGCCTTCTTGGCAACAGCCTTCTTGGCGGCCGGGGCCTTCTTGGCAACAGCCTTCTTGGCGGCGGGAGCCTTCTTGGCTACGGCCTTCTTGGCGACTGCCTTCTTGGCAACAGCCTTCTTGGCAACGGCCTTCTTCGCAACAGCCTTCTTCGCAACAGCCTTCTTGGCTACGGCTTTCTTGGCGACTGCCTTCTTGGCGACGGCCTTCTTGGCAACGGCCTTCTTGGCGACAGCCTTCTTGGCGGCCGGAGCCTTCTTCGCGACGGCCTTCTTGGCTACGGCCTTCTTGGCAACCGCTTTCTTGGCGGCGGGAGCCTTCTTGGCGGCAACCTTCTTCACGGCCGGCTTCTTGGCGGCTGCGACTTTCTTCACTGCAACTTTCTTGACGGCAGCTTTCTTGGCCGGAGCGGCCTTCTTTGCTGCTGCCTTCTTGGCGGCGGGTTTTTTCACCGCTGCTTTCTTGACGGCTTTCTTGGCTGTTGCCATGGTCATGCTCCTTAGGTTCAGGGGTCCCAGAACTTAAACCCGTGCCCCGACCCGCCAATCGGCGGACCGTGCCCGGGCTATTCATCGGCGCATGCCGCTGTTCTGTGCGAGCAACAGCTACTACGGTTTGCGCTAATGAATTCGGCACAGCCATTTGATATGGCCCCCGCCCCTTTGGCGCGAGCCATTTCAAATGGCGCCGGCAGGCGGCCTGTTCACAGGCCGCCGACCGCTTGTTCTACGTGTTCGAAGACACCCTGACCAAGGAGCTTGCCATCAAGCCTGTCGCGAACGCGACGCCCATCGAAAAGAGAAGGGCGTGCCCGCGCCGGGCTCGATGGCGTACTGCGTTACTCCCAGCTCAGCGTGCCACCGGTTTGGTATTCGATCACGCGAGTTTCAAAAAAGTTGCGTTCCTTCTTAAGGTCGATCATTTCCGCCATCCACGGGAAGGGGTTTTCTTCCTGCGGGTACAGAGGTTCGATACCGATCTGCTGGCAACGACGGTTGGCGATGAAGCGCAGGTAGGATTTGAACATGGGTGCGTTCAAGCCCAACACGCCGCGCGGCATCGTGTCTTCGGCGTAAGCGTATTCGAGTTCGACCGCTTTGCGGAAGAGTTCTCGAATTTCTTCGCGGAATTCCGGCGTCCAGAGATGCGGATTTTCCAGTTTGACGGTGTTGATCAGATCGATGCCGAAGTTGCAGTGCATGGATTCATCGCGAAGGATGTACATGTACTGCTCGGCAGCGCCGGTCATCTTGTTCTGGCGGCCAAGCGCCAGGATCTGCGTGAAGCCAACGTAGAAGAACAGGCCTTCCATGAGGCAAGCGAAGACGATCAGGGACTTGAGCAGCGTCTGGTCGGCTTCGGGCGTGCCCGTCTTGAAGTTGGGATCAGCGATCGCGTCGATGAACGGGATCAGGAACTCGTCTTTGGCCCGGATGGACGGCACTTCGTTGTAAGCGTTGAAGATCTCGGCTTCGTCCAGGTCCAGGCTTTCGACGATGTATTGATAGGCGTGCGTGTGAATGGCTTCCTCGAATGCCTGGCGCAGCAGGAACTGGCGGCATTCGGGGGCCGTGATGTGGCGGTAGGTGCCCAGCACGATATTGTTGGCGGCCAGCGAGTCGGCGGTCACGAAGAAGCCGAGGTTGCGCTTGACGATGCGGCGCTCGTCCTCGGTGAGCCCGTTCGGGTTCTTCCAGAGGGCGATGTCGCGCGACATGTTGATCTCTTGCGGCATCCAATGGTTGGCGCAAGTGGCCAGGTACTTTTCCCACGCCCACTTGTACTTGAAAGGCACAAGCTGGTTGACGTCGGTCTGGCCATTGATGATGCGCTTGTCGGCAACCTTGACGCGCTGCGAGGTTGCCGCGCCGCTGGCAGCCAGGCCGGCTGCGTGCTGAGGCGCGGCCGGCGTGGGCATGGCGGTGTCGCCGAACACACCCGTCGCCGCCCGGACTTCCGGGGCAGCCTGACCGCCCGCCGCGGGCGCGGCAGGTTGTGCAGGTTGCGTGGCGGTGGTGTCGTCTTCCCAATTAATCATGATTCATTCTCCGGAGGCGGTTATTGGCAGGCTTCGCACTCTTCGAAGCCGGGGTCGCCCGGCCGCATGGTGCAAACCGCCCCGAGAACTTCGGGTTCCGGCAAAACAGGTGCTGCGGCAACGGCGGTGGACGGATTGCCCGCGCTGACGGCGTTCAGTTCGCCGCCGCGTCCCGTGGACTTCTCGGCGCTGGTGGCGCCAAGGGTGCGCAGGTAGTACGTGGTCTTCAGGCCACGCGTCCATGCCAGCTTGTAGGTGTCGTCCAGTTTCTTGCCCGATGCGCCAGCCATGTAGATGTTCAACGACTGGGCTTGATCGATCCACTTCTGGCGGCGCGACGCGCATTCAACCAGCCAGCGCGGTTCGACTTCGAACGCGGTGGCGTAGAGTTCGCGGAGTTCGGAAGGTACGCGATCGATGCGGGACAGGCTGCCGTCGAAGTACTTGAGGTCGGCGACCATGACTTCGTCCCAGAGACCGAGTTTCTTCAGGTCACGCACGAGGTAATCGTTAACGACCGTGAACTCGCCGGAGAGATTCGATTTGACGTACAAGTTCTGGAAAGTGGGTTCGATGCACGCAGATACGCCAATGATATTGGAAATAGTGGCGGTTGGGGCGATTGCGATGCAATTGGAGTTGCGCATGCCATGTTCTTTGATGCGCGAACGCAACGTATCCCAATCGAGCGTGCTCGAATCATCAACGTCAACGTGACCACCGCGTTCTTCACGCAGCATCTTCAACGTGTCTTGCGGCAAGATGCCACGCGACCACAGCGAGCCTTCATACGATTGATAGCGGCCGCGTTCTTCGGCGAGCAGGCTCGACGCGAAGTACGCGTGATAGCACACGGCTTCCATCGAGCGGTCCGCGAATTCGACAGCGGCTTGCGATGCGTACGGGACGCGCATCATCTGCAGGCAGTCCTGGAAGCCCATGATGCCCATGCCCACCGGACGATGGCGCGCGTTGGAATTGCGGGCCTTGTCGACAGCGTAGTAGTTGATGTCGATCACGTTGTCGAGCATGCGCATGGCGATGCTGACGGTGCGCTTGATCTTGTCGTGGTCCAGTTCGAAACCGCCGCCGGCAGCCGGCTTCATGTGTGCGACCAGGTTCACGGAACCCAGATTGCAAACTGCGATTTCGGATTCGTTGGTGTTCAGCGTGATCTCGGTGCAGAGGTTCGAGCTGTGGACGACGCCCACGTGCTGCTGCGGCGAACGGATGTTGCACGGATCCTTGAACGTGATCCACGGGTGGCCGGTTTCGAACAGCATCGACAGCATCTTGCGCCACAGCGTCAGCGCCGGCATCTTCTTGAAGAGCTTCAGTTCGCCGCTGGCGACGCGCGCTTCGTAGCCCACGTAGGCTTCTTCGAACGCGCGGCCATACTTGTCGTGCAGGTCGGGGCAGTCGGACGGCGAGAACAGCGTCCACTCACCGCCTTCCATGACGCGCTTCATGAACAGATCGGGAATCCAGTTCGCCGTGTTCATGTCGTGCGTGCGGCGGCGTTCGTCGCCGGTGTTCTTGCGCAGTTCCAGGAATTCTTCGATGTCCAGGTGCCACGTTTCCAGGTACGTGCAGACCGCACCCTTGCGCTTGCCGCCCTGGTTCACGGCGACGGCCGTGTCGTTCACGACCTTCAGGAACGGAACGACGCCCTGGCTTTCGCCGTTGGTGCCCTTGATGTGGCTGCGCAGCGCGCGGACCGGGGTCCAGTCGTTGCCCAGGCCGCCGGCGTACTTGGCCAGCAGCGCGTTTTCCTTGATGGCGTCGTAGATGCCTTCCAGGTCGTCCGAGACGGTGGTCAGATAGCACGACGACAACTGCGAGTGCAGGGTGCCCGAGTTGAACAGCGTGGGCGTGGAGCTCATGAAGTCGAACGAGGACAGGATCTCGTAGAACTCGATGGCGCGCGTTTCGCGGTCGGTCTCGCGCAGCGCCAGGCCCATGGCCACGCGCATGAAGAAGACCTGCGGCAGTTCGATGCGGGTGCCGCGGATGTGCAGGAAGTAGCGGTCGTACAGGGTCTGCAGGCCGAGGTAGCCGAATTGCAGATCGCGCTTGGCGTTCAGCGCCTTGCCCAGCTTGGTCAGGTCATAGTTGGCCAGTTCGGGCGACAGCAGGCCGCCTTCGATGCCGCGGGCAATGAACGTCGGGAAGTATTCGGCGTAGCGCGTGGCCATGCCGTCTTGCGAGACTTCTTCGCCCAGCACTTCCTTGCGGATCGTGTGCAGCAGCAGACGGGCGGTAACTTGGCTGTAGGCCGGATCCTTTTCGACCAGCGCGCGCGCGGACAGGATGGCGGACTTGAACACTTCGTCGACCGGAATACCGTCGTACAGGTTCTTGACCGTTTCCTTCAGGATGGCTTCGGCATCGATGAACTCGGACAGGCCTTCGCCGGCGGCGACGATGGTGGCGCGCAGTTCGGCCACGTCCAGCGGGCGGCGCACGCCGGCATCGGTGACGTTCAGCACGTGTTCCTGCGGCGCGGCGTCAGCATTTTGCTGGCCTTCGGCGGCAGCAGCGGCGGCGCGTTCCTGCGTGCGCTTTTCGCGGTACAGCACATAGGCGCGCGCGACGTCATGCTCGCCCGAGCGCATCAGCGCCAGTTCGACCTGATCCTGGATGTCTTCAATATGGAAGGTGCCGCCGTTGGGGCGGTTGCGAACCAGGGCGTTGACGGCCTGACCGGTCAGCGTTTCGACCAGTTCGCGCACACGCGCGGACGCTGCGCCTTGGCCGCCATTGACGGCCAGGAAGGCCTTGGTCATGGCGATGGCGATCTTGCTGGGCTCAAAGCCAACCACCGAGCCATTGCGGCGGATGATGTTGTAGCTGGCCCATTTGCCGCTGCTGGCGTCGGCGGGGGAGTCGGTTTGGGAGGGCGGCACGGCCGAAGGCCGGGTCACAGAGGCGATCGTAGTCTGCATGGAAGCTCCTGTGCGAAAAAGCGCGTAGATGAAGACATGACGACGTCATGTCTGGTCAAAATTGGATCTTGTAATGGGGGTCGCAACGTCCGGACAGGCTAGTCCGTAAGGCGTGGCCGGCGGGAATCAGCGCTTAGGCGACCACAAGATGTAGTGTAGCACCCCTCGTTGGCCACTAATTCTAGTGATCGAGGTTTACAGGGACAAGAAGAAGATAAGACGAATCCCACAAAAGATTGTAACCAAATGCACTAGGCGCGCCCCGCAAGGCGCGCCCAGGTCAGTGACCACTCAGACCGGCTGTTTATGCGGTTTTCCGCAAGGCGCTGGCGTGCGGGGCCGGTGCTGTATAGCTCTGCATGAGCCGGCCCAAATCGGTCCGGTACTTCTCGACATTGGCGGCCTTCACGTGGCCAAAGCCGCGAATGTTTTCAGCCAGGGCGGCGATTGTAGCCGCTTGCGCGAGGTTGTCTGCCGTCAGCCCGGCAAGCAGTTTATCGATGGTCTGGCGGTACTCCGTGACCAGCGCCCGTTCCATCTTGCGCTCGGCGGTATGGCCGAAGGGATCGAGCCAGGTGCCGCGCAGGCCCTTGAGCCGTGTCAGCAATTTCAGTGCCGACATCGTGCGCGGACCCAGCGTCATCTTGCGCGGCACGCCCGTGCGCGGATCCTTGCGGGCGAAGATGGGCGGGGCCATGTGAAAGCGCAGGCTGTAGTCGCCCTCGAATTGGCCCTCCAGCTGCGCCTTGAACGTCTCGCCGGTATAGAGACGCGCCACTTCGTACTCGTCCTTGTATGCCATGAGCTTGTACAGGCCGCGCGCCACGGCCATCGCCAGGCGGGGCGTCTTGGCATCGGGCGCCAAGGCCCGCTCGCGGGCCGCGACGGCGTCGACGACATCCCGATACGCCTGCGCGTAGGCCGCGTCCTGATAGGCCGTCAGGTCTTCGACACGGCGCGCCACGGCGCGCTCGAAGGTTTCGGGGATGTGCAACTGCACGACCTGGGCTCGCGGACGCAGCGCACCTTCCAGGGCGTCGGGGCGATGCGCGGCAAGCCGGCCGCTGTCGAACGCGGCGCGGTTGGCCGCAACCGCCACGCCATTTAGTTCGATCGCGCGATAGATGGCGGCCTGCGAAAGCGGCACGCCGCCGCGCTGCCAGGCGTAGCCCAGCATGAACATGTTCGACAGGATGCTGTCGCCAAACAGGGCCAGCGCCGCTTCATGCGCGTCGATCGCGGCCGTGTGCGTGTCACCCGCCGCGTGACGGATCTTGGCCAGCAGCGCCTCGGGGCGCATCGCGGCGTCGGGATTGCGCGTGAAGTCGGAAACGGGCGCCACGTAGGTGTTCACCGTGACCAGGGTATGGCCGTGGCGCAAGGCGCCCAACGAATCCGGGGCGACCGCGGCAACCGGATCGCAAAGTATGGCCGCGTCGGCCTGCTGCCAGTCCAGTCGCACGGGGCCCGCCGGCGAGACCGCAGGGGCCAGGCGGATGTGGCTCACGACGGTGCCGCCTTTCTGCGCGAGCCCGGTCAGGTCCAGCACCGCGGCCGACAGGCCTTCCAGGTGCGCGGCCATCGACACGATGGCGCCGATGGTGATGACGCCGGTGCCGCCCATGCCGGCGACCAGCAGACGATAAGGATGGTCCAAGGCAGGAAGGGCGGGCTGCGGCAGGCCGGCGATCATGCCCTGCAGGCGTTCCTGGTCGGCCTTGGGCGCCGCGCTCTTTCTGGGCTTGCCGCCCATGACGGACACGAAGCTCGGGCAGAAGCCTTCCGCGCACGAGTAGTCCTTATTGCAGCTGGACTGGTCGATCGCGCGCTTGCGGCCGTACGGCGTTTCCAGCGGAACGACCGACAGGCAGTT
>JAEYVD010000362.1 GCA_023432075.1 Pseudomonadota bacterium
TGGGGCCGATCCTGGCCGATTGCCTGCGCCACGGCATCAACATCGTCAGCAATTTCGGCGCGGCCAATCCGCCCGCCGCCGCGCGGCGTATCGCCGAACTGGCGCGCGAACAGGGCCTGCCCGTGCCGCGTATCGCCGTCGTGCACGGCGACGCGCTCAATGGCGCCGAACACCGCGACCTGCTGGCGCAACGCCTGGGAGCGGCGCTAGACGGCCTGGACATCGTCAGCGCCACCGCTTACCTGGGCGCGACTGAAATCGCCGAGGCCCTGGCCGCTGGCGCGCAGATCGTGGTGGCCGGCCGCGTGGCAGACCCTTCGCTGACGCTCGGCCCCGCGCTGGCGCATTTCGGCTGGGATCCGGCCGACTGGCCGCGGCTGGGCCGCGCCACCATGGCGGGCCACATGCTCGAATGCGGGCTGCAGGTGACGGGCGGGTACTTCTGCGTGCCAGGGCTGAAGGAGGTTCCCGACGTGCACGCGGCCGGTTTCCCGATCGCCGAGATCCAGGCCGACGGCGAGTTCGTGATCGGCAAGGCCGACGATACGGGCGGCGCGGTCGATGCGCGCACGGTGAAGGAACAATTGCTTTACGAAGTGCACGATCCGGCGCGCTACCTGACGCCCGACGTGGTGGCGGACCTGAGCCAGGCGCGCGTGGTCGAGCTGGGCGGCAATCGGGTCGCCGTCCATGGCATCACCGGCCATGCGCGGCCGGCGGAACTGAAGGTGAACGTCTGCTATCGCGGCGGCTGGCTGGCCGAAGCGGAAATCTCGTATGCAGGCGTGCAGGCGGAAGCGCGCGCCCGGTTGGCGGCCGACATCGTCCAGAAGCGTCTGGGCGCGGATTTCAAGCTGCGCGCCGATTTGATCGGCGCCATCAGCATCCTGGGCGACGACGCCGGCGAGATGCGCCGCGCACTTTCCGACAGCCATGCGCGCGACGTGCGGCTGCGGCTTGCCACAGAAAACGCCGACCGCGCGCAGGCCGAACGCGTGCTGCGCGAAGTGACCGCGCTATACACCTGCGGGCCGGCGGGCGGCGGCGGCGTACGCACCGCCCTGCGTCCGCGCCTGAACATGATGTCCTGCACCATTCCCCGCGAGGCCGTAAAGAGCGGCTGGACCTTCCTGGAGGAGATCGCGCCATGAACCAGACCTTGCTCGCCGTGCCGCTGTACCGGCTGGCTCACAGCCGCTCCGGGGACAAAGGCGATATCTCGAACCTGAGCCTCATCGCCTGGGACCCCGAATGCTTTGACGTGCTGACCGCGCAAGTGACCGAATCGCGCGTGGCGCAATGGTTCGCCTACCGCCACCCGAAACGCGTGACGCGTTATGCGCTGCCAATGCTCAATGCCATGAACTTTGTGCTGGAGGGTGTGCTGGATGGCGGCGTCAACGACGCGCTAAACCTGGACACCCACGGCAAGAGCCTGTCTTTCAGATTGCTGGACATGACGGTGGATGTCAGCCCCGAGCTGGCGAGCCGGCTGCCAGACATACCCGGCGACCGTCCCGCGGCCGCCTGATTTCAGTTCCGATAAAAAAACACCACAGGAGACACACATGCGCATCGCTACCAAGGGCCGGCTGGCCCTGCTGCTGGCCGCCGCCCTGCCCTTTTCGGCCATGGCGCAATTTCCCGCCAAGCCCATCACCTTCATCGTGCCGTTTGCGGCCGGCAGCGCCACGGACCAGATCGGCCGCGCCATCGGCCAGGGCGTCACCGAGCAGACCGGCCAGGCGGTCGTGATCGAGAACAAGCCCGGTGCGAGCGCCATGATCGGCGCGGCCGCCGGCGCCCGCGCCACGCCGGATGGCTACACCGTGCTCATCACCACCAACACTACGCACGCGGCCAACGAGCACCTGTACAAGTCGCTGACCTACGATCCCGTCAAGGATTTCGCGCCCCTCACGCTGCTGGGCAAGGGCGGGCAGATTATGGTGGTCAACCCGAATTCGCCCGCCAAGACGGTCGGCGACTTCCTGGCGCAGGCCAAGCAGTCACCGGGCAAGCTGAGCTTTGGCAGCGGCAGCTCCAGCAGCCGCATCGCCGGTGAGCTGCTGCAGCAGATGGCCAATGTGCAACTGCTGCACGTGCCCTACAAGAGCAACCCGCTCGCGGTTACCGACCTGCTGGGCGGCCAGATCGACATGATGATCACCGACACGGCCACGGGTCTGCCCCAGGTCAAGTCCGGCAAGCTGCGCGCGCTGGGCGTCACGGGCAAGGCGCGCTCGCCCCTGGCGCCCGACGTGCCCACCATCTCGGAAGCCGGCGTGCCCGGCTACGAAATGGGCTACTGGTTCGCCGCCTACGCGCCGGCCGGCACGCCGCCCGATGTGGTCAAGCGTCTGAACGAATTGCTGGTCAACGCCACCAAGGGCAAGGCCGCCCAACAGTTCTACGCGCAGACCGGCACGGACGCCGCCAGCTCGTCGCCCGAGGAACTGACCACGTTCCAGCAGGCCGAGTCCAAGAAGTGGGGCGAGATCATCAAGAAGGCAGGCATTCAGCCCGAATGATTTACACCAGGTGTGGCCGAGCCGCTTCACGCCAAAACAAAAACCCATCGCGACGTGCGATGGGTTTTTTGTTGAAGCCGTGAACGAAAGCCGTCTGGCTTATTTGTCCACGAAGGCGCGTTCGACGACGTAATCCCCCGGCTGACCCACGCCCGGCGACACGGTGAAGCCGCGGCTGTC
>JAEYVD010000316.1 GCA_023432075.1 Pseudomonadota bacterium
GCATTTTCTGGGGCGACTTCCACCGCTTGTCGGGGTTGTGGTCCGTCTGGTTCATCCTGCTGATCTCGGTCAGCGCGATCTGGTTCCTGGTGCAGGCCGTGCTGTTCGATACGGCCACCACGATCTCCACGCAGGGCGTGCCCGCCGTCGTGGCGCGCGATCAGGTGCCGACCGTCGCGCCCGGCGACACCGTCAAGCGCCTGCCGCTCGACCAGATCGTCGGCATTGCCGAGCGCGAGCTGCCCGGTCTGGAGACGCAGCAGGTGTTCTTCCCCGGCAATGCGTATGACCCGATCACCATCTCGGGCCGCGGCGCCTATCCGCTGATGTACCAGTACGCCAAGATCAATCCCTATAACGGCGCGGTCGAGGAGGTGCGACGGCTGTCCGATCGCAGCGGCCTGGAGTTTTTCACCGAATCCATGCGGCCGCTGCATACCGGCGACTTCGGCGGGTTTTGGCTGAAGGTGGTCTGGTTCCTGTTTGGCCTGCTGCTGACGATGATGTCGCTGAGCGGCCTGCTGATCTGGACCAAGCGCACCGCGCAAGCCACCGCCAAGGCCCTGCGCCCTGCCCGCGCAGCCCGCACCGACGCCCGTGAGGTGACCGAATGAGCAAGACCGCCACCCTCGCGGCCGCCGCGCCCAAGCCAAGCCTCTGGCGCCGCTGGCGCTTTCACCTGAGCGCCCTGCTGCTCATCCTGCCGATCATCTACGTCCCGAAGTACTTCGACGACCTGGCGTTGTCGCGCGGGTCGATGGGACTGGGCCAGCGCCCCGCCGGCGACCTGCAGATCGGTCCGTGGAAGCTGCAGCTGGCCGAATGGCAGGTCGAACCGCCCAAGTCCGACCCGGCCGGCATGGTCAAGACCTTCACCATGGCCCAGTGCGAAGGCTGCAAGGACCAGATCCGCGCGGTGTACGTGCGCGTGGGCAAGCCGCGCAGCTTGCGCGCCGCCGGGTCGATCTTCTTTGGCAGCCCGCACCGGGCCTTTGCCACCGTGCCGATTCCGCCGCGCACCACCCCGGACGCCGATCTCTGGATCACGGCGGAAGGCTGGGACGGTTCGGTGCACCAGGCGGCGTGGCCCATCGCCATGGCCTCCCCCGCCACCGTCGAGTGGCTGAAGAAACAAGGAGCATCCCGATGAACGCAGTATTTGCGAACCGCTTTCGCGCCGCCCTGCTTGGCGCGCTGTTGACCGCAAGCGCCTCCGCCCTGGCGCACAATCCCATGGCCGAATGCAAGGCCGAGGGCCAGGAACAGATCCAGTGCACCGGCGGGTTCTCCGACGGCAGCGGCGCGGCTGGGGTGACGATGGACGTGATCTCCTACGACGAACAGATCCTCGTGCCGGGCAAGCTGGACGCGGATTCCAGGATGTCGTTCAAGCGGCCCAACGGCGAGTTCTACGTGCTGTTCGACGCGGGTCCCGGCCATGTCGTCGAGATCGACCACGTCGACATCCAGTAAGCCCCGGCCCAGCGCAGCATGCATACACAAATCATCCGGCCCGCGGGCGCCGGCCACGAAACCCTTGCGGTGCTGGGCGCCTGCGTGGTCATCGTTGCCGCGGCCGCAGGGTATATCGGCCTGCGCGAGGCGCCGCCCGAAAGCGCGCCGCTCACCGCCACGCAGATCGACGCGCGGCGAGACCTGACGCCCGCCGAACAGGGCATCTACGCCGACCTGCGCGTCGCCTACGAGGAAATCGGATTTGCCCTGCAGGCCGGTGAGCCGCTGCCCTCGGTCGACGAGCTTGCCGCGCAGGGACTGCCGCCTTTCGTGGCCGACAACAGCACCGTCGCGCGCGGCGGCCACGCGTGGCGCTTGCAGCGTCAGGCGGGCAAGGCCATGTACGTGGGGCAGACGGCGGACGCCAAGCTGGCCGGATCGTTCCTCATGCGTGCCGACGACGGTCACGCCAAGGACGGCCACGGCCATGACCACGGCGCGCCAGGCCAGGCCGATGTCTGGCTGGCCCGGGACGCGTCGGCCCGCGTCCCGGACGCCGCCGACGACGCCGCGCTGGCGGCCGCGGGCTGGCGCCAGGTCGCCGCCCAGTTCGATGCCGGCGTCACCCGCCAGAACAAGCCCTGACCGGGCACTCCCCTTCGCCTTCCGACACGAGCCTACGGATTTATGTCTGCCTTTTCGTCTATTTCCCTGATCCTGCGCCGCTGCGCCGCGCCGCTCGCCGCGTTGGCGCTGCTGGCCGGCACATTTGCCGCGCCCGCCCACGCCGAAGACGCCAAGCGCCTGAAGATCGGTGTGACGCTGCATCCCTATTACAGCTACGTCGCCAACATCGTGGGAGACAAGGCCGAAGTCGTGCCGCTGATTCCGGTGGGCTTCAATCCGCATGCGTACGAACCGCGCGCCGAGGACATCAAGCGCATCGGCACGTTGGATGTCGTCGTGCTCAACGGGATCGGCCACGATGACTTCGCGGACCGGATGATCGCCGCCAGCGAAAAGCCAAAGATCCTGGTGATCGAGGCAAACGCGCAGGTGCCGCTGCTGGCCGCAGTGGGCATGGCCGCGCGCGGGGGCGGCGATTCCGGCAAGGTCGTCAATCCGCACACCTTCCTGTCGATCACCGCCTCGATCGCGCAGATCAACACCATAGCCCGCGAACTGGGCCGCATCGACCCGGCGAACGCCCAGGCATACACCGCCAACGCGCGCGCCTATGGCCAGCGCCTGCGCAAGCTGCGCGCCGACGCGCTGGGGCAGTTGGCTTCCGCGCCCAACGCCGACCTGCGCGTGGCGACCATCCATGGCGCCTACGACTACCTGCTGCGCGAATTCGGCCTGGAAGTCACGGCCGTCGTCGAGCCCGCGCACGGCATCGAGCCAAGCCCGGCCCAGCTCAAGGGCACCATCGAGCAATTGCGCGCGGCGGACGTCAAGGTGATCTTTTCGGAACTGAACTTCCCGTCTTCGTACGTGGAAACGATTCAGCGCGAAACCGGCGTGAAGCTGTACGCGCTGTCGCACATCTCGTACGGCGAATACAGCGCCGAGCAGTTCGAGAAGGAGATGACGCAAAACCTGGCCACCGTCGTGCGCGCCATCGAAGAGGCCGGCGCGTGACCGGCCCGGTGACCCCGCACCCGGCGGGCGCGCCCGGCCCCACGCTGACCTTCGAGCAGATCTCGCTGACGCTAGGCCGCACCGAGATCCTCAGCGAGGTTGCCTTTACCGTGACGGCGGGCAGCGTGCACGCCCTGGTCGGCCCCAACGGCGGCGGCAAGAGTTCCCTGGTCAAGACGCTGCTGGGCCAGATGCCGCATCGCGGCAAGCTCAGCGTGGCGTGGCCCGGCGATCGGCCGGGCATCATCGGCTACATCCCGCAGGCGCTGGAGTTCGATCGTGGCTTGCCCATGACCGTCAACGATTTCATGGCCGCGATGAGCCAGCGCAAGCCTGCATTCCTGGGCTTGTCGCGCGCGAAGTCGGCCGACATTTCCGCCGCGCTGGAACGCGTGGGCATGCAGGACAAGCGCAACCGCCGCATGGGCGCGCTGTCGGGCGGCGAGCGCCAGCGCGTGCTGCTGGCCCAGGGGCTGGTGCCCAGCCCATCGATGGTGGTGCTGGACGAGCCCATGTCGGCGCTGGACGAGGCCGGCGTTCGCGTCTTCGAGCAATTGCTGGACAACTGGCGTGCGCAGCGCGTGACCGTGCTCTGGATCGAGCATGACCTGGAAGCCGTCGGCCGCCTGGCCGACCGCGTCACCGGGCTGAACCGCCAGGTGCTTTGCGACGGCCCGCCCGCGCAGGTGCTGACCCCCGACCGGCTGCTGGCGCTGTTTTCGACGCGTCCGCGCGTGGGCAGCATGCCCCAGGAGCGCGCCGCATGAATGCCTTATTCGACAACCTGCGCCAGCTCATTCAGCGCGCGGCGGAATCCGGAGTGCTGCCCGACTCGCTGGCCTACGGCTTCGTCATCAATGCCCTGCTCGCCGGCCTGATCATCGGGCCGGTGCTGGGCGGCCTGGGCACGCTGGTCGTGGTCAAGCGCTTCGCGTTCTTCTCGGAAGCGGTGGGCCATGCCGCGCTGACCGGCGTGGCGATCGGCATCCTGCTGGGCGAGCCCTACACCGGCCCATATGGCAGCCTGTTCAGCTATTGCCTGATCTTCGGCATCCTGCTCAATTTCCTGAGCAACCGCACGCGCCTCACCCCCGACACGCTGATAGGCGTGTTCCTGTCGGTGTCGCTGGCGCTGGGTGCAAGCCTGCTGCTGGTGCTGTCCGGCCGCATCAACATCCACATCCTGGAGAACGTGCTGTTCGGCTCCGTGCTCACCGTCAACAGCAATGACCTGTCGGTGCTGACGTGCGTGGCAGTGCTGGCGCTGGCGCTGGCGCTGCCCAACTACAACCGCCTGATGCTGGCCAGCTTCAATCCGCAGCTTGCCGCGGTGCGCGGTGTGCCAGTCAAGGCGATGGACTACCTGTTCGTGATCCTGGTGACGCTCGTCACCGTGGCCTCGGTCAAGGTAATCGGCGCCATCCTGGTCGGCGCGCTGCTGGTGATTCCGGCCGCCGCGGCGCGAATGCTGGCGCAGTCGCTCAAGGGCTTTTTCACGATGTCGGTGCTGTTTGCGATGTTCAGCACGCTCGCCGGCATCATGTTGCCCATCGAACTGGAACTGCCGGTGCCTTCCGGCGCGGCCATCATCCTGGTCGCGGGAATCTTGTTTGCGATCGCGGCCCTGGCCCGCAGCCTGGTCCCCGGTCTGAAAGGAAATGCAGCATGAGTCTGAAATCAGGTTATGTCACCCTGCGCCGCGCCACCCTGGCGGTGGCGATGGCATCCGCCCTGGGCGCCGCCGTCTCGGCGCACGCCCAGGAAGCCGCCAAGTCCGGCCGCGCGGCCCGCGCCGCGCAACCCGAAACCGCCAGCACCGAGCCCGCAGCAGTCACCGTGCTGGCCGCCCACCCGGTCGTGTTCGCCCTGACCGACCGTCTGGCCAAGGACAGCAGCATCCGTGTCGAACGTGCTGCGCCGGCCAACCTGCCGGCCACGCGGCTAACGTCCTACTTCAGCGGCCGCGGCGGCGCGGCGCTGCAAAAGGCCGCCGCGTCCGCCGACGCGGCCGTGGGCCTGCGCTCCATCTGGCCCGACGATCCGCTCTACGCCAACGCGCGCCGCACCAACATCCGCATCGTCGAGATCGACGCGGCGCGTCCGCTCGACGGCGCGCTGAACGGCATCGCGCTGCAAAGCGACACCCGCCCCGGCGGCCAGTTCGCGGCCTATCCTTGGCTCAGCATCGTCAACCTGGGCCGCATGGCCGACATCGTGGCCGCCGATCTGGGACGCCTGTCCCCGTCCGACGAAAAGCGCATCGGCGAAAACCTGGTGCACATCAAGCGCACGCTGGTCGAACTGAATGCAAAAAGCCAGGCGGGGCTGGCGCAGGCCGAGAACGTCGCGGTCGTCAGCCTGTCCGAGCGCCTGCCCTACCTGATCAGCGAATTCAATCTGGATCTGGTCGATACGAGGGCACGTGACGACAAGGACTGGACGCCCGAGGCGCTAGCCGCGCTGACCGCCACGCTGAAGGACAACGGGGTGGCCGCCGCGCTGCTACATCGCGAACCGTCCGCCGGCCTTGCGCAGGCCATCGAAGCCGGCGGCGCCAAGGTCGTCGTGCTGGCCACGGACGGCGCCGACCCGGTCTCCGACCTGCAGGGCAATGCGCAGCGCCTGCTACAAGCGCTGGCCCCCGCCGCAGCCGCGGCCGCGGCCGCCAAGTAGAACGCGACCGGCAAGCGATCACGCAGGCGCGCCGGCTTATCCGGCGCCGCCCGCCGTTTCGGCCGTCAGCGCCGTTGCGGCCGCCTTCAAGCAATCGATCAGTTGCGCGCTGGTGGCCGGCAGGCCGGCTTCGCGCAAGGTGATGATGCCGACCGGCGGCAGCGGCAACGCGAGCGGCACCGCAAGAATCCGGCATAGTCCCTGGGCTTGGAAGCTCCGCGCCGCCGAGCGGGCAAGAAACCCCACGCCGTGGCGTTCACGGATGAAGGTCAGCGTCGCCAGGTAGGAAGACGTTTCCATCAGGTCGGACGACGGTTCCAGCCCGTGCTGGTGGAACTGCTGCTCCAGCTTGACACGCAATGACGCCCAGGGCGGCGGCATTACACAGGGCAACGCGGCCAGATCGCCCCACGCCGGCCGCGCCATGTGCGCGACCTTGCTGCCCGGCGCGGCCACCACCACCATCGGCTCCTCGAACAACGCTTCGGTCTGCAGATCTGGCGCGGCATAGCCCGGCTCCAGCCTGCCTACAAAAAGGTCCAGCTCGCCCAGCCGCAGCTTCGGCAGCAGGTGTGTCAGGTCGCCCTCTTCGATCAGCACCGTCGCGGGCGCCCCGCGCGCCGGCAACGCGGGGCCCCCCCCCGCCCCCCCCCCCGGCCCC
>JAEYVD010000402.1 GCA_023432075.1 Pseudomonadota bacterium
TTCAGGTATTCGCCGGCGATTTCAGCCAGGCGGTTGTACATGACGACGCGGTGCCATTCGGTTTCTTCGCGCTTTTCGCCGCTGGCCTTGTCCTTCCAGGACGAGGTCGTGGCGATCGACATGTTGCAGATTGCGGCCCCGTCGGGGCTGTAGCGGACTTCCGGGTCGCGACCCAGATTGCCCACGAGTATGACTTTGTTAACCGATGCCATGCCGATGTCCCTCTGTTGTTGACAGCCTGCGACTTGCGTTGCCGCGAGCGCGCCGGCAACAACATAAAAAAGCGATGTTGAAGACCGGCTTCATGAAAGTCGCCGGTCATCGAAGCGATGACCGGCGATTGCTCAGGTGAAGCCTGTGTTGATGCGTATTATCGACGAAAGCGCCCGCCGCGCCAAACGGGATCGGTGACAAATCGATCACCGCTGACAAACTATTTCGGCGCTGTTGGACGCCGTTTGCACCCTGATCGGCGACTTTCCCCGCGCTGCGGGAAAGCCCCAGCGATCACGCCAGGGGCCGCAGCGCCCAGGTGGTCGCCAGCCAGATCGCCGACAGCACCGCCGCGGCCACGAACACCGCGCTGGCGCCCGAATGCCCGGCCAGCCATCCACCCAGGGCCCCACCCGCAAACAGCCCTGCCGCCTGCGCCGTGTTGTAAAAGCCCAGCGCCAGCCCCTTGTAGGCCTGCGGCGCGACGCGCGACACCAGCGAGGGCTGCAAGGCCTCCAGCACGTTGAAGGCGACAAAAAAGCCGGTCAGGGCAATGGCCAGCGTGTAAAAGCCGTGGCTGGCCGCCGGCAGCAGCGCGCATACCAGCACCAACCCGGCCACCGACGCCCGCAGGGCGCCGCGGTGCGCCCGCCGCTTTTCCGCGACGAACACCACCGGCACCATCAAAACGAACGACACCAGGATGACCGGCAGGTAAACCTTCCAGAGATCACGCGCGTCCAGCCCGCCGACCTTGGCCAGCAGTGCCGGCACCACGACAAAGAGCGACACCTGGATCAGATGCAGCACGAACACGCCAAAATTCAGCCGGAGCAGGTCGCGATGGGTCAGGACCTCGCGCGGCTTGGCCGCCTGCATGGTGCGGGCCTGCGTGCGAGGCACCACCGGCACCACCCAGCGCGCGACGGCCAGGCAGACGACGCCCAGGCAGGCGATCGTCCAGAACAGTCCCGACAGCCCCCACCAGCCCACCAGCACGGGCGAAAGCACCAGCGATACGGCGAACGACAGGCCGATCGATCCGCCCACCATCGCCATGGCGCGCGTGCGCACCTCGTCGCGGGTGGCGTCGGCCAGCCAGGCGGTGACCGCCGCGGAAATGGCCCCCGCCCCCTGGATGGCGCGGCCAATCGTGATCCAGAACACATCGGTCGCCTGCGCACAGACGACGCTGCCGATGACGAACAACAACAGGCCGAAAAGCACCACGGGGCGGCGCCCCCACCGGTCGGACGCGAGGCCAAACGGAATCTGCATGAAGGCCTGGGTCAGCCCGTACATACCCAGTGCAAGGCCGACGCGGGCGGGATCGTCGCCGCCCGGCATGCCGCTTGCGGCCACTGCGAAGACCGGCAGCAACAGGAACAGTCCCAGCATCCGCGCGGCAAACAGGCCGGCCAAGGCCACGCTGGCGCGGCGCTCGGAAGGGGTCAATTTCAGTTTTTTATCTGCCGGCATGCGGAAATTTCAACGATGACTAGGGCGGCGCGCATGCTTCTCATGTCATACGCTCACGGTCTGATTCTTGCGGTGCGGCGCCGGCCACGGTTCCGTCCCACCAGATGGCGGGCCTTGAACGCGAGAGGATTCGGCGCGCTATAGTACCAAGTTGGCCTTTGAAACCGCTTAAATGCGCCCAAAGGGTGCGCGGGATCAAAGGCGTCTTCGACGACGCAACTGGACGTTACCCATACAGACGTGAGCATACGCATCCGGGGTGCCCGCACCCACAATCTCAAGAACGTCTCGCTGGACCTGCCCCGCCACAAGCTGGTGGTCGTCACGGGCCTGTCCGGGTCGGGCAAATCCTCGCTGGCGTTCGACACGCTGTACGCGGAGGGCCAACGGCGCTATGTGGAAAGTCTTTCCGCCTACGCCCGCCAGTTCCTGCAACTGATGGACAAGCCGGACGTGGATCTCATCGAGGGGCTGTCGCCGGCCATCTCGATCGAGCAGAAGGCCGCGGGACACAATCCCCGCTCCACGGTCGGCACCATCACCGAGATCCACGACTACCTGCGCCTGCTTTACGCGCGAGTGGGCACGCCCTACTGTCCCGATCACGGCCTGCCGCTGCAGGCCCAGAGCGTCAGCCAGATGGTGGACGCGGTGCTGGGCTGGACGCCCGAGACGCGGCTGGCCGTGCTGGCTCCCATCGCGCGTGGCAAGAAAGGCAGCTTCGAGGACGAATGCGCCAGCCTGCAGGCGCAGGGCTATGTGCGCCTGCGCGTCGACGGCCAGATGATGGAAATCGACGGCATGGCGCCGCTGAAAAAGACTGAGAAGCACGACATCGACGTCGTCATCGACCGCCTGCGCATCCGGCCCGAGAGCAAGCAGCGCCTGGCCGAGAGCTTCGAAACCGCCCTGCAGCTTGCCGAGGGGCGCGCCCTGGCGCTGGACATGGACAGCGAGCGCGAGCAGGTCTTCTCCAGCCGCTACGCCTGCCCGGTGTGCAGCCACAGTCTGCCCGAGCTCGAACCGCGCCTGTTCAGTTTCAACAACCCGATGGGCGCGTGCCCCAGCTGCGACGGCATCGGCCAGGTCGGCTTCTTCGATCCGAAGCGCGTCGTCGCCTTTCCGGAACTGAGTCTGGCCGCGGGCGCGATCCGCGGCTGGGACCGCCGCAATGCGTTCACGCATTCGCTGCTGACCAGCCTGGCGGCCCATTACGAATTCGACATCGAGGCGCCTTTCGAGGAACTGCCCGAAGCACTGCGCGACAAGGTCCTGTACGGGTCCGGCGAAGAAGAAATCTCGTTCCTGTACCTGAACGAAAAAGGCCGCAGCACCGTCAAGCGCCATACGTTTGAAGGCGTCATCCCGAACCTGGAGCGCCGTTGGCGCGAAACGGACTCGGCGACGGTGCGAGAGGAACTGGGCAAGTACCGCAACATCAAGACCTGCCCCGACTGCGCGGGCTCGCGCCTGCGCCCCGAAGCGCGCAACGTGCTCATCGGTCACGACCCGCGCGGCGGCGAGCGCCACGGCCAAGCCATCTATGAAGTCGAGGCCATGCCGCTGTCCAGCTGCCTGGACTGGTTCCGCAACCTGAACCTGACGGGCGCCAAGCAGGAGATCGCGCAGCGCATCGTGCGCGAGATCGAGGCGCGGCTCAGCTTCCTGAACAACGTGGGCCTGAACTATCTGTCGCTGGACCGCAGCGCGGACACGATCTCCGGCGGCGAAGCGCAGCGCATTCGTCTGGCCAGCCAGA
>JAEYVD010000499.1 GCA_023432075.1 Pseudomonadota bacterium
TCGAAGTGCGCGCCGGCCTCGCGCATGGCGGCCAGCACGCGCTGCCATTCGGACTCCTGCAGCGTCAGGCGGGCCATCATGTAGAACAGCCGCTGACGCCCCAGCGTGCGCGGCTCGGCGCCGCCGGCATAACTGGGCCAAGGCGTCGATGCGTCCAGTCCGGCCAGCTCGGCCATCTTGGCGTCGCTGTACCCCAGCCTGTCCTGCAGCCGTTGCAGCGACTGGGCGCTGGGCGGGACGTAATTCTGGATCGTCTTCATGTGCGCGCTCCGGTTGTGCCGGGCGTCTGAAGGCCGCGCCGGCGGCGTGCGCCGCGGTGCCCTTGCGGCTACGCTTCATGCTAGCGCCGCCCCCGGTGCTTGCCTAGCGGCGTCCCGGGTTACGGCACTTGCGGCGTCGCGCGGACGCGCGCAGGCGCCATGCTAGGATTTGCGCCAAATTTCATTGCCAGGAGGCTTACATCATGGATATCCAGGAACAGATCGCCGTCGTCGTGCACACCATCTCGCACCAGGGCGGCCGCATCGATGCGCTCAATGCCACGCTGCTCTCGGTGCTGCATCTGGTGAAGAATTCGCCGGGCCTGCGCGAGGCCATCGAGGCGCAGCTCGAGCAGAACTATTCCAGCCTGCTCGCGCGCTCCGAGAACCCGCAGTACGTCGCGGGTTTCGAAAGCGTGCGCGACATGGTCGTGACTGCCTTGAAGTGACGTGCGTGGCGGCAGTTACCCACAAGTTCTGTGGACAAGCCTTGGGATAGTGCGGGCATAGATGCCTAAATGCCTTTAATTACAACGGCTTGCGCGGAGCGGTCAAAAGCGGCTCCCTGGCGCTCGCGGCGCTCGCAGCCGGACCGCCGCCACGGCAGGCCAAGCCCGGGTAATATGCGGCCCCATGCGGAATCAGTATTCATTGGAAGGCCGAAGCCACGCCCTCGCGACGCGCGTTTCGGAAGCGGCAAAGCTGGCGGCGTTCGACCCCGGCAAGCTCTCCCCCGAGGCGCGGGAGAGCTGGGAGCGCATGGGCCACGGCTTCAAGGCGTGGCATGACTTCGATCAGCGCCATCCGATCCTGCGCCGTCTTGCGCGGCTGCCGGTCATCGGCGCCCTGTACCGCAATGCGCGACGCCGCCATGTGCAGCGGGCCAGCGGCAAACTGGTCTTCTAAGCGCCGGCCGCTACCTGCGGCGGCGTGCGTAGAGCTGATAGGCCAGCCACACCAGCACGCCTAACGCCGCCGCGACGGCCAGCTTGGTTTCCACGCCGTGCAGGCGGCCCAGCAGCGCCTCGATCGTCCGTCCGAACACGAAGCCCAGCAAACTGAAGCAGGCCGCCCAGATCATGGCCGCGATGGCGTTCAACACCAGATAGCGCAGGGCCGGCACCTTGGAGATGCCGAGCGCCACGGGGCCGACCGTGCGCAAGCCATACAGAAATCGCAGCGTCAGGATGAAGCCGTTGGGATACCGGTCGATGGCCGCCAGCGCCTTGTCGAACGCCGGCTTGGCGCGGATGCGTTGCACGTAGCGATGGTCGCGGTAGCGGCGGCCCAGGTAGAACAGCAGCTGATCCGCCATGAACGACCCGGCGAATGCGCAGAGCATGACGTAGGGCAGGTGGAACAGCCCCTGGTGCGCCAGAAAGCCTGCAAACACCACCACGCTTTCCCCTTCCAGGAAGGTGCCGCCCAGCACGGCCCACAGGCCGTAGTCCGCGATGAATTGATGCAGTGTCGCGTTCATCCTGTCCTTTCTTCGACGATGCGCGCAAGCGTCACGAGCGCGTGCGAGACTTCCGGGGTGATGCGTTGCCCGCAACTGATACGCAGGAAGTGGTCGTAGCGGGCCCCATTCGAGAACATGGCGCCAGGCGCCACGCGGATGCCTTGCCGCAACGCGGCCTCGAAGACGTCCATGCCCGACACGCCCGCGGGCATTTCCACCCAAAGCAGCATGCCGCCCTGCGGCACGCTCAGCCGTGTGCCGCGCGGGAAATGCGCGGCGATGGCCTCGGCGGTCAGGTCGCGCTGCGTCTTCAATTCGCGGCGCAGCCGGGTCAGGTGGCGGTCGTAGGCGCGCGAGCCCATGAACTCCGCCACCGCGATCTGCGCCAGCGGTTCGTTGGGGCGGCTTTGCGCGAACTTGAGCATGGCGATCCGGGCTTTCCACCGGCCGCCCAGCAGCCAGCCCAGCCGCATGCCCGGCGCCAGGGTCTTGTGCATCGAAGAACAGTAGATGACGTTGCCGGTGGCATCCCAGGATTTGGCGGCCGCCAGCGGTGTGTCGTCGTCGGTCAGCGCGCCGTAGGTGTCGTCTTCGATGAGCGGCACCTGTTGGCGCTCGCACAGCGCCACCAGCCGCGCCTTGTGCGCGTCGGGCATCACGCAGCCCAACGGATTGTGGAAATTCGGCACCACGACCACGGCGCGGATGTTGCCGTGGGTCTGGAAGGCCAGGTCCAGGGCTTCGATCGACAATCCATGTTGCGGACTGGTCGGAATCTCGAGCGCGCGCATTCCTAAGCTTTCCAGGATCTGCAGCAAGCCAAAGTAGGCGGGCGACTCCACCGCGATGGTGTCCCCGGGGCGGGCAACGGCGCGCAGCGCCAGGTTCAGGGCCTCGATGCAGCCATGCGTGACGATGACGTCGTCCGGGGTTGCGTTGATGCCGTTGGCCAGCGCGCGGCGGGCCAACACCCCGCGCAGGTCGGGATGCCCCTGGGGAGGCACCGGGCTGACCAGCACTTCGGGCGATTGCCGCAGCGCACGCGTCATTGCCTGCTTGAGCGCCTCCATGGGATAGGCCTGCGGCACGGCCGCCGCCAGCGCGAAGTTGGCGCTGACCGGATGGGCCTCGCACTTGGCGATGAAGTCCGAGACGCGGTCGTGGATGCCGACATACTGCGCCGCGCCCAGGGTCTGGCGGATGTCGGGCTCGCCAACGGGCGGAATGCTGTTGCGCCGGGGCTTGAGGACGAAGTAACCGGAGCGGGGGCGGGCCTCGATCAGGCCATCGTCCTCGAGCTGGCGGCAGGCCTGCAGCGCCGTGGACAGGCTGACATGATGGGTGCGCACCAGCGTGCGAACGGACGGCATGCGCTGCGCGGGGGCAAGCACGCCGGTCTGGATGGCGCGCCGGTAATGGTTGGCCAGGCGAAGGTACAGCGGTTGGGGTTCCATGCGCCGATCTTGCTCCCCGGGGTTGGGCTGTGGGTAGGCACAGATGAAGGCAAAGTACACCATAACAGCCACAAAATCGAGCCTCTGCATCGGTACAGAAAGCCGATTTGTGTGGCTGTTGCGCAAAGCAGGGCGCGCGTAGCCTGTCATGGTGCTTCTGGAGACCATCATGACCCCGCATTCCACCCCTGACTTGCCAGGCCAGCGCCTGGATCTTCCCGCCGGCGCCAGCCGGATATTCGTCCTGCGCGCAGGCGCCGCCGTCGTCTGCGTGGAAGGCAGCGTGCGCGTCGAGGAGGGAGCAAATGGCTTGGAAGCCGCGAACGGACTGCATCGCGTTGTTCCGGTTCGCCTGAACGCGGGAGAGGTGCACGGCGTGGCGTATGGCGGCGCCGTGCGCGTGAGCGCGCTGGGCGGCGCGCAGGTGATATGCCTGCAGTCCGAAGGCCGCTTGCCCCCGGTCCTGCGCCGCGCAGCCGGCTTTTTTCACCGTTTCGTGTCGAAAAACGGAAACATTCGCCTGGGTGCGCTGCACAAGATTTCAAAATGATGTATGATTCACACATCAGACGCGGGGTGGAGCAGTCTGGCAGCTCGTCGGGCTCATAACCCGAAGGTCGTAGGTTCAAATCCTGCCCCCGCAACCAGTTTCAAGCAGTACCCGGTCTTGCAAGCGGCGCGTTTCACATGCCCCGGCAAGTCCACAGCAAAAAAGCCGCGACGCCGTCGCGGCTTTTTTTCGTCTGCCGATTGCGCTGGGTCATGCCACGCGTGCGTTCGGAGTTTCCCCGATAGCCGCGCCCGGACACGGCCGCCACCCTGCGCTACCATGGGTCACGCGCGCTACATTGCCGCACAAAAGGAGTGTCCATGGGAACCGCAAAATACGATCATCCCGGCTACGTTGCTGATACGGGCGCTGAGGGC
>JAEYVD010000509.1 GCA_023432075.1 Pseudomonadota bacterium
AGGCGGTGCGCGACACCATCAACAACCTCAAGCCGTATTTCCCGCCGGGCATGGACGTCGTCTATCCGTACGACACGACGCCGTTCGTCAGCCTGTCGATCCATGAAGTGTTCAAGACGCTGGTCGAGGCCATCATCCTGGTGTTCCTGGTGATGTATCTCTTCCTGCAGAACTTCCGCGCGACCATCATTCCCACGCTGGCCGTGCCGGTGGTGCTGCTGGGCACGTTCGGCGTGCTGGCCGCGTTCGGCTATTCCATCAACACATTGACCATGTTCGGCATGGTCCTGGCCATTGGTCTGCTGGTCGACGACGCCATCGTGGTGGTGGAAAACGTCGAGCGGGTGATGGCCGAAGAGGGCCTCACGCCCAAGCAGGCCACGCGCAAGTCCATGAGCCAGATCACCGGCGCGCTGATCGGCATCGCGATGGTGCTGGCCGCCGTGTTCATCCCGATGGCGTTCTTCGGTGGCTCCACCGGCGTGATCTACCGCCAGTTCTCGATCACGATCGTGTCTTCGATGGTGCTGTCCGTGATCGTGGCCATCGTGTTCACGCCGGCCTTGTGCGCGACGCTGCTCAAGCCCATTCCCAAGGGCCATCATGGCGCCAAGAAGGGCTTTTTCGGCTGGTTCAACCGCACGTTCGAACGCAGCAGCAACGGCTACGCCAATACCGTCGCGCGCGGCCTGAACCGCACCAAGCGCCTGATGGTCGTGTATCTGGCGCTGGTCATCGCGATGGGCTGGCTGTTCACCCGCATCCCGACCGCGTTCCTGCCGGCCGAGGACCAGGGCATCCTGTTCGCCCAGATCCAGACGCCGGCCGGCGCCACCGCCGAAGCCACCAAGGCCGTCATCGACGACGCCACCAAGTACCTCCTGACCGAAGAAAAGGACGCCGTCACCTCGGTGTTCGCGGTCAACGGCTTTAACTTCGGCGGCCGCGGCCAGAATGCGTCCATCCTGTTCATCAAGCTTCGCGACTGGGAGGAACGCGGCGACGCCCGCCTGAAGGCCGCCGCCGTGGCGGACCGCGCCAACGCGCATTTCGCCAAGACGGAACGCCGCGGGAAATTGTTCGTCGTGCCGCCGCCGTCCGTGATGGAACTGGGCAACGTCACCGGCTTTGACTTCCAGCTCATGGACCGCGCCGGCGTGGGCCACGAGAAACTGCTTGCCGCGCGCAACCAGCTGCTGGGCGAGGCCGCCCAGAGCCCGGTGCTGGTGGGCGTGCGTCCCAACGGCATCGAAGACGCGCCCCAGTACCAACTGGACATCGACCGCGAAAAGGCCCGCGCCCTGGGCGTGGCCGTGTCGGACATCAACAGCACGCTGGCCACCGCGTGGGGGTCGTCGTACGTCAACGACTTCATCGACCGCGGTCGCGTGAAGAAGGTGTTTGCGCAGGGCGAGGCATCCTCGCGCATGCTGCCGGAAGACCTGAACAAATGGTACGTGCGCAACAAGGATGGCGACATGGTGCCGTTCTCGGCATTCTCCAGCGCCACCTGGAGCTTCGGCCCGCAAAAGTTGAACCGCTACAACGGCGTGCCGTCGTACAACATCCAGGGCCAGGCGGCGCCGGGCTACAGCTCGGGCGCGGCCATGGAAGAAATGGAGCGCCTGGCGGCCAAGCTGCCGGTGGGCGTCGGCTTCGAATGGACCGGCCTGTCGTTCGAAGAACGCCTGTCCGGCGCCCAGGCGCCCGCGCTGTACGCAATCTCGCTCATCGTGGTGTTCCTGTGCCTGGCGGCGCTCTATGAAAGCTGGACCATTCCGTCCGCGGTCATGCTGGTGGTGCCGCTGGGGATCATCGGCGCGCTGCTGGCCACGCTGATGCGCGGCCTGTCCAACGACGTGTATTTCCAGGTGGGTCTGCTGACGACCATCGGGCTGGCGGCCAAAAACGCCATCCTGATCGTGGAGTTTGCCAAGGAGCATTACGAATCGGGCGCCAGCCTGACGGAATCGGCCATCCACGCCGCCCGCCAGCGTCTGCGTCCCATCCTGATGACGTCCCTGGCGTTCATCCTGGGCGTGACGCCGCTGGCGATTTCCAGCGGCGCGGGTTCGGGCAGCCAGAACGCCATCGGCACGGGCGTGATCGGGGGCATGCTGACCGGCACCTTCCTGGCCATCTTCTTCGTCCCGGCCTTCTTCGTCATCATGCTGCGCGTGTTCAAGGTCAAGCGCATGAGCGAAAACGTCGACAAGCACGACACCAGCGCCAAGGGGCCGCAGGACGTGCCGGCGGAGGGCCAACCGTAATGACATTCCCGATGAGAACCTTGCTGTCTGTATCCCTGGCGGCGGCCCTGGCGGGCTGCTCGCTGGCGCCCACCTACGAGCGCCCCGATGCGCCCATCGACGCGGCTTACCCCACGGGTCCGGCCTACAACGCCGCCCAGACGGCCGCACCGGCCGGCATGGCCGTGGCCGACATCGGCTGGCGCGACTTCTTCGGTGATCCGCTGTTGCAACAGCTCATCGAACAGTCGCTCACCAACAACCGCGACCTGCGGGTGGCCGCGCTGAACGTCGAGGCAGCGCGCGCGCAATACCGCATCCAGCGCGCCGACCTGGCGCCCAGCATCGGCGTGGCGGGCCAGAGCTCGGCCCAGCGCACGCCGGCCGACCTGTCGCCCAGCGGCCGGGCCACCACCAGCCACAGCTACCAGGTCGGCGCCGCCATGTCCGCCTGGGAACTGGACCTGTTTGGCCGCATCCGCAGCCTGAGCGACAAGGCGCTGGAATCGTATCTGGCGCTGGACGAAACGCGCACGGCCACGCAGCTCACGCTGATCGCCGAGGTGGCGAACGCGTACCTGACGCTGCGCGCGGACCAGGAGCTGCTCAGCCTGACGCGCGACACGCTCAAGAGCCAGGAAGATTCCTTCAACCTGACCAAGCAGAGCTACGACCAGGGCCTGTCCACCGCGCTGGACCTGAGCCAGGCCGAAGTGTCGCTGCGCACGGCCCAGCGCAACCTGTCGCAATACACGCGCCAGGCCGCGCAGGACCGCAATGCGCTGGTGCTGCTGGTGGGCCAGCCGCTGTCGCCCGAGATGGCGGCGGCGCTGGACAACGCGGTCAAGCTGGACGACAGCATGCTGCCGACCACGCTGCCGGCCGGCCTGCCGTCCGATCTGCTGGCCCGCCGGCCGGACATCCGCGCGGCCGAGCATCAATTGAAGGGCGCCAACGCCAATATCGGTGCGGCGCGCGCCGCGTTCTTCCCGACCATCAGCCTGACGGGTTCGGCCGGCACCGCCAGCGCCAGCCTGGGCGGCCTGTTCGACGGTGGTTCGGGGGCGTGGAGCTTCGTGCCCCAGATCACCGTGCCGATCTTCGCGGGCGGCTCGCTGCTGGCGGGATTGGATCTGGCGAAGGTGCAGAAGAACATCCAGGTGGCGCAGTACGAGAAATCCATCCAGACGGGATTCCGCGAGGTGGCGGACGCGCTGGCCGGCCGCGGCACGCTGGACGAGCAGATCCAGGCGCAGCGTTTGCTGGTGGACGCCAACCAGCGCGCGTATGACGCGTCCGAGCAACGTTTCCGGCAGGGAATCGACGATTACCTGAGCGTGCTGGATTCGCAGCGCTCGCTGTACACCTCGCAACAGGCGCTGGTCGACACTCGCCTGGCGCGGCTGGCCAATCTGGTTACGCTGTACAAGGTGCTGGGCGGCGGCTGGACGGAGCGCACGGTGGCCGCGCCTGCCGCGCCGGCAGCGCCCGCGGGCTGATTGCCTGGCGCGCGTTTCCGCTTTGCCATGCAAAACGGGCCGATCTTGCGATCGGCCCGTTTTTTTTGCCTGTCGAACGCGCGGACGTCAGGTGCGCTTTCTGGCGATCAGGCCCACCACGAACAGCACGATGATCGCGCCGACGACGGATCCGATCCATCCAGCGGGTTCGCCGGGGGCGTACCAGCCCAGCGATTGGCCCAGGAAGCCGGCCACGACGGCGCCGATGATGCCCAGAATGGTGGTCATGATGATCCCCATGTTCTGGTCCCCGGGCATGATGGCGCGGGCGATCAGGCCCACGATAAACCCGACGATGATCATGATGATGATGCTCATGCGCGTACTCCTTACTAGGGGAAAAGGGGCAATGTGGATTGATGATACCCACGGATTCCCGCACCCCGCGCGCCACCGTTGTAACAACTGGTGTGCGGACCCCCGTCCGTCGCGTCAGGAGGTCAGGTCGATGAGTTGACGCACGTCCTTGGTCAGCGCCTCGATGCTGTCGGTGTCGGACGCCAGCAGGCGCGCCTTCCCGTCCTTGTCGAAAATGTACACGCCGCGGCTGTGCGTCACTTCGTACATGTCGGCGTCGTCGCCCGGACGGGGCTTTTCGATCTGGTAGGCCACGCGGTAGCGGCGCGCGAGGTCCGCGATCTGCCTTTCGTTGCCCGTTACGCCGATGGCGTTGTTGTTGAAGGCGTTGACGTAGGCCTGCAGGATGTCCGGCGTGTCGCGGTGCGGGTCCACGCTGACAAAGAGAATCCGCACGTCCTTGGCCTTGTCGCCCAGGTTCTGCAACACCGCGGTCAACTGCGCCATGGTGGTCGGGCAGATGTCCGGGCAGCTGGCATACCCGAAAAAGAGCAGCACCGTCTTGCCCTTCAGGTCGTCGCTGCTGACCGTCTTGCCGCCCGCGCCAGGCAGCGAGAACTTCAGATCCGGCAGGTGCCCCTTGACGTTGTAAAGCGTCCAGTCCACGTTCCTGTCGCCGCAGGCGGCAAGAAACACACACAAAGCCATCAGCAGTCCGCCAAAGAAGCGGCCGGTAATCGAGTGTCGCATGGGTCCAGTAGCCGGAAGGGGGTAAACCTTTCGGATTCTACCTGCTGGATCCATGGAGAGTTTGCGCGGCCGCAATGCCTTGTGCCGGCGCAGGCTGAAATCAAAAAAAATGGCCCGCTTGAACGCGGGCCATTTCCGGGGAGTGAACAGCCGCTCGATCAGCCAGCCGTCATACCGCTATGGCGCAGCAGCGCGTCGATACGCGGCGCGCGCCCGCGGAATGCGGCAAACGAATCGGCCGCCGGACGCGAGCCGCCCACGGCCAGCACTTCGCGGCGAAAGCGCGCGCCGGTTTCCGGATCCAGCGTGCCCAGCGCATTGCCCGCCTGTTTGGCAGCCGCTTCCTCGAAGGCCTCGTACGCGTCGGCCGACAACACTTCGGCCCACTTGTAGCTGTAATAGCCCGCGCCGTACCCGCCCGCGAACAGGTGCGAGAAGGCATGCGGCAGGCGATGCCATTGCGGCGGGAACAGCACCGCCACTTCCTGGCGCACTTCCTGCAGCAACGCCAGCACCTCGGAAATCGACGCGCCCTTGCTGCGGTCGTGCATCAGCATGTCGAAGAGCGCAAATTCGATCTGGCGCACCGTCTGCATGCCGCTCTGGTAGTTGCGGGCGGCGACCAGGCGGTCGTAGAGCGCGCGGGGCAGGGGCTCGCCGGTGTCCACGTGCGCCGAAAGCTTCTGCACCACGGCCCATTCCCAGCAGAAGTTCTCCATGAACTGCGAGGGCAGTTCGATGGCGTCCCATTCGACGCTGGCGAAGGCCGCGGCGCCGGGTTCGTCGACTTCGGACAGCAGCGCATGCAGCGCGTGGCCGGTTTCATGGAAGAGGGTGATGACGTCGTCGTGTGTCAGCACCGCGGGGCGGTCGCCGTTGGGGCGCGAGAAATTGCACGTCAGGTAGGCAATGGGCGTCTGCACCGTGCCGGCCACGACGCGGCGCGTGCGCTCGCTGTCGACCCAGGCGCCATTCTGCTTGCCGGCGCGGGCGTACAGGTCCAGATACAGATGGCCGATCAGCGCGCCTTCGGGGCTTTCGACGCGCACGCCGCGCACGTCGCCGTGCCACGACGACACGGGCGTTTCGGTCAGGCGCACGCCGAACAGGGTCTGGATCACGTCGAACAGGCCAGCCAGCACGCGCGGCTCGGTGAAGTACTGTTTGACCTCGTCTTCGGAGTACGCATAACGCGATTCGCGCAGGCGTTCCGAGGCGTAAGCCACGTCCCACGGCTGCAGGCTGTCCAGGCCCAGTTCGCCGGTGGCGTAAGCCGTGAGTTCGGCCAGGTCACGCTGCGCGAAAGGCTTGGCGCGCGCGGCCAGGTCGCGCAGGAACGCGGTCACTTCCTTGGCGTCGCGGGCCATGCGCGTCTGCAAGCGCAGCGCGGCAAACGTGCCCAGGCCCAGCAGGCCCGATTCTTCGGCGCGCAGCGCCAGCAGCTCTTCGATCAGCGGCGAGTTGTCGAACTTGGCGTCCCCCTGCTCGGACGCCACCGTGCCGTAGCCACGGTACAGCGCCTCGCGCAGCGAGCGATCCTTTGCGTACTGCATGACGGGCAGGTAGCAGGGCATCTTCAGCGTGAGCTTCCAGCCGGCATTGCCGTCCTCCTGGGCCGCGGCGCGCGCGGCGGCGATCACGTCGGCCGGAATGCCGGCCAGGCGGCTTTCGTCTTCCACGATCAGCGACCACGCGTCGATGGAATCGAGCACGTTTTCCGAGAACTTCTGCGAGGCCTGCGCCTCGCGATCGGAAATCTCGGCATAGCGTTCACGGTCCGCGCCTTGCAGTTCGACCCCGCTCAGGCGGAAATCGCGCAGGGCCATTTCCACGATGCGGCGGCGCACCGGCGTCCAGGACGCGAAGTCGGGCGCGGCAGCCAGCCGCTGATATTGCTTGTACAGACCTTCGTGCAGGCCGACCCAGGTCGAAAACTCGGTCACCAGCGGCAGCGCGGCGTTGTAGGCCTCGCGCAGTTCCGGCGTGTTGACGACAGCATTTAGGTGGCCGGCCACCGACCAGGCGCGCCACAGGCGCTCGGACGCGGTGTCCAAAGGTTCGACCACGGCCTCCCAGGTGGGCGCGAGCGCGGGGTCGGCGGCCTGGTCGACGGCCTTGCGGGCGATGCCCAGCAGTTCCTCGACGGCAGGCACGATATGCCCGGGTTTGACGGCCGCGTAGTCGACCAGTTCGGACACGGGAGCGAGCAGGGGATTCTGGGTCATGGTGTTACCGGCTTATTGAGTGGCGGTCGGCGCGCGCGGCGCGCCGGCGATAAGGATCAGGTGAGGGCGATCGTCCCGAACGCAAGGCCCGCCGGCGGACGGGGCGGGTGTCTGACCCCAAGTCGCGGCAGGTGTCTGACACCCCTGAGACGCCCGTTCAGGCTGAAGCGCCTCTCACACGGGTGTCAGACACCGAGATCGACCCTTCAGCCCGCAGCGCGTTCCGCCGCTTCGACAGTATTGACCAGCAGCATGGCGATGGTCATGGGGCCGACGCCGCCGGGGACCGGCGTGATGGCGCCGGCCACTTCCTTGGCGGACGCGAAATCCACGTCGCCGCACAGCTTGCCGTCTGCGCCGCGGTTGATGCCCACGTCGATGACGACGGCGCCCGGCTTGATCATCGAGCCGTCGATCATGCCCGGCTTGCCGGTGGCCACGACCAGCACGTCGGCGCGGCGGGTCTGGGCCGGCAGGTCGCGCGTCTTGGAGTTGCAGATCGTGATGGTGGCGCCGGCCTGCAGCAGCAGCATGGCCATCGGCTTGCCCACGATGTTGCTGGCGCCCACGATGACGGCCTCAGCACCGCGCAGGTTCACGCCTTCGGATTCCAGCATCTTCATCACGCCATAGGGCGTGCAGGGACGGAACAGCGGCTGGCCGGTCATGAGCAGGCCCGCATTGCTGATATGGAAGCCGTCCACGTCCTTTTCGGCCGCGATGGCCTCGATGACCTTGTGGGCGTCCATGTGCTTGGGCAGCGGCAGCTGCACCAGGATGCCGTGGATGCTGGGATCTTGGTTCAGGACCTGGATGCGGGCCAGCAGTTCGGCCTCGGTCATCTCGGCCGGGTATTGCTCTTTCACGGAATGCAGTCCGGCCTTTTCGCAGGCCGCGACCTTGTTGCGCACATACACCTGCGACGCGGGATCCGCGCCGACAAGCACAACGGCCAGGCCGGGGCGGGTGCCCTTGGCGGCCAGGGCCGAGACACGCTCGGCGACTTCTTCGCGAATGCGCTGCGACAGCGCGGCGCCGTCAATAATCCTTGCGGTCATGCGTGTGCCTCGGGTTTGGCCAGAGCCACTTTCATCAAATCTGCAACGGTGGTCACTTCAAGTTTTTCCATGATGTTGGCGCGGTGCGCCTCGACGGTCTTGATGCTGATGCCCAGGTCGTCGGCGATCTGCTTGTTCAAGCGGCCCGCAACGATGCGCTCCAGCACCTGTTGCTCGCGCGCGGTCAGGCGCGCCAGCATGGCTTCGTGGTCCTTCTGGGCCTGGTGCTTGCTCACGCGTTGCGTGGCCTGCTCCAGCATGCGCGCCACGATCTCGCGCAGGTCGGATTCGTTGAACGGCTTTTCCAGGAAGTCGACGGCGCCTTTCTTCATGGTGGACACCGCCATGGGCACGTCGCCGTGCCCGGTGATGAACACGATGGGCAGTGGGGCATTGCGCGCGATCAGCTGTTCCTGAAGTTCCAGGCCGCTCATGCCGGGCATCCGCACGTCGGCGATCAGCACGCCGATCTGGCTGGCGTCGTAGTCTTCCAGGAACGATTCGCCGCTGGCGTAGGCACGAACGCGGTATCCATTGGCTTCAAGCAGCCAACGCAGCGAATCGCGGACCGCTTCGTCGTCGTCGACAATGAATACCGTGCTCGACAGGTGGGGCGTGTTCATGCGTGCAACTCCTCGGACTGATCGTTCTGGGCCTGCGTCTGGGTCGCAGCGCAGGGCAGGGTGAAGCGGAAGATAGTACCGCCGGCCGGGTTGGGGTCAGCCCACAGGCGGCCGTGATGCGATTCGATAATGGTACGGCAGATATTCAGCCCCATGCCCAGGCCCTGGGACTTGGTGCTGAAGAACGGTTCGAACAGGCGCTCGGGTTCGGCCAAGCCGTGACCGCGGTCCACCACGGCCACCTCGATATGCTGATCGTGAAGAATTACGGCAACCTTAAGCTCGTCGGACTCGCTCTTTTCCATGGCTTCCAGCCCGTTCTTGAGCAGGTTCAGCAGTACCTGTTCAATAAGGATGGGGTCGGCCAGGACGTCGGGCGCGTTGGACGGCACGAAGCTGTCGATGCGGATGCGGCGCTTGCGGGCGTCGATCTCGGCAAAACCGATGGCGTTGTCGACAATGCGGCCGATCGCCACGCGCTGGCGGCGCGGCTCGCTGCGCTTCACGAATTCGCGGATGCGGCTGATGATCTTGCCGGCGCGCTCGGCCTGCGAGGCGGCTTTTTCCAGCGCGGGCAGCAGCATGTTGGGACTGGTGTGGCCGGCCTTGACCAGGGCCACCGCACCCATGCTGTAGTTGGCAATGGCCGTCAGCGGCTGGTTCAGTTCGTGCGCCAGCGACGAAGCCATTTCGCCCATGGTGGTCAGGCGGCTGGTGAGCTGGATCTTTTCCTGCTGCACGCGCGACGCTTCCTCGTGGCCGCGGCGCTCGGTGATGTCGCGCGCCACCTGCATGCGCACGCGGCGCCCGTCGGTCCAGGCCAGCATGCGGTGGTGCACTTCAAACCAGCGCTGCACGGACGGCGCGAAGACTTCGACCGATTCGTCGGTGAAGCGGCCGCGGCGGCCGGCCAGCAGTTCGTCGTGACCGCCCGTCTGCGCGCCGAACACGCGGCGATAGGTGCGGTTGGCAAACAGCAGCTCCAGCCCGTCATGCGTGTCGGCGGTGACCGAGATGGCGTCGTCCAGGCCTTCCAGCACGGTCATGAAACGTTCGTGGGCGGCGGTCAGGGCCTCGCGGATGCGCTTGGGCTCGGTGATGTCCGTCATGGACGTCATCCAGCCGATCTGGTTGCCGTTGGGGTCCAGGAGCGGCGACACATACATGCGCGCCGTGAAGCGCGATCCGTCGCGCCGCTGGGCCTCGACTTCCAGGCCGCTGCTGGGCGTCTTGCCCGACATCAGCACGTCCAGCGTGTGCTGGTGCTGTTCGTGGCGGCCCGGCACCCAATAGGGGAAGGGCGGGCTGCGGCCGATCAGGTCGGCCTCGTTCCAGCCGATCATCCGGCAGAAGGCCGGGTTCACATAGGCGATGCGGCCCTCCATGTCGAGCACGCGCATGCCCGTGGACATGGAGTTTTCCATGGCGCGCCGGAAACCGGTCTCGGCAATGAGGGCGGCTTCGGCGGTGGACCGGAAGCGGGTATAGCGCCACAGCATCAAAAGGCTGATGACGATGACGCACGACAGCGCCAGCACGACCCAGATCAGGCGTTGCTGGCGCAGTTCCTGGTCTATCGTGACAAACATGACGCTGTCGTCATGGATGCGCTGCAACCAGAAGAACACCCCCATCACACAGATATAGAGGATCAGCACCATGGCGGGCGTGACCCAGTACACCCCGCGCCGCCGGGTGCGGGCGTGATCGTGGAAAGGCGTAGGTATGTTGGACTTGGGCGCGCTGGACATGGAATTCGGGGCCGGTAGACCGCGCATTTTAGTGCGTGTTGGAACGGAATTGCCGGGAATCAAGTCCACCATTCGTCCTAGCCCATAAAAACGAGGGTGTTCAGCAATTCAGGTTCTGTTCAATTTTCCGCATTATGAAATGCCGTACCGCAACATGAAATTTTCCTTGCGACCGGTTAATCTTCTTTCTTAGAATGCCGCCTGACAGGGAAACCGCCCCTGGCAGGTCCTTAGAACGCCCCGACCCCATTCATCACATGGTAGCCCGGTTGATCCCGGCTACCATGCAATGTCCGCGAGCAGATCAATAAGCGGTTTGTGGTCACGAACGAACCCCAACAGGAGACACACGATGTCCTCTAACGCCCAGGCTGGCGCCGTGCAGGCCGCCAACGACGAAGACACCCTTGAAACCCAGGAGTGGCTCGAAGCCCTGGCAGCCGTCCTTGATCGCGAAGGACCGCAGCGCGCCCATTACCTGCTGGAACGCCTGATCGACGAAGCCCGTCGCTCCGGCGCTCACATTCCGTTCTCCCCCAATACCGCTTACGTCAACACGATTCCCCCCGGCCTGGAGCCGGCGCACCCGGGCAACCTGGAGCTGGAATCGCGCATCCGTTCGTACGTGCGCTGGAACGCCATGGCCATGGTGGTCAAGGCCAACAAGCACAACCCGCCCGATGGCGGCGACCTGGGCGGCCACATCGCGTCGTTCGCCTCGCTGGCCACCATGATCGGCTGCGGCCAGAACCACTTCTGGCACGCTGAAGACGAAGGCCACGGCGGCGACCTGGTCTACTTCCAGGGCCACACCTCGCCCGGCATGTATGGCCGCGCCTACCTCGAAGGCCGCCTGACCGAAGACCAACTGAACCATTTCCGCCAGGAAGTGGACGGCAAGGGCCTGTCCTCGTACCCGCATCCCAAGCTGATGCCGGACTTCTGGCAGTTCCCGACGGTGTCGATGGGCCTGGGCCCGCTGATGGCCATCTACCAGGCCCGTTTCCTGAAATACCTGCACGCCCGCGGCATCGCCGACACCAGCAACCGCAAGGTCTGGGTGTTCTGCGGCGACGGCGAAATGGACGAACCCGAGTCGCTGGGCGCCATCGCCCTGGCGGCCCGCGAAAAGCTCGACAACCTGATCTTCGTCATCAACTGCAACCTGCAGCGTCTGGACGGTCCGGTGCGTGGCAATGGCAAGATCATCCAGGAACTGGAAGGCGACTTCCGCGGTTCGGGCTGGAACGTCATCAAGCTGATCTGGGGCGGCTACTGGGATCCGCTGCTTGCGCACGACAAGGAAGGCATCCTGCGCCAGATCATGGAAGAAACCGTTGACGGCGAGTACCAGGCGTACAAGGCCAACGACGGCAAGTTCGTCCGCGAACACTTCTTTGGCAAGCACCCCAAGCTGCTGGAAGCCGTGTCGCGCATGAGCGACGAGGACATCTGGCGCCTGAACCGTGGCGGCCACGATCCCCACAAGGTGTACGCGGCCTTCAAGTCGGCCAGCGACCACACCGG
>JAEYVD010000547.1 GCA_023432075.1 Pseudomonadota bacterium
GGCCGCGAGCCATGCACCAGCACCAGCCGGATGCCCAGCGACGAGAGCAGGGACAGATCCTGGACCAGGGCGTTCAGCGCGCCGGCCTGCACCAGTTCGCCGCCAAACGCCACCACGAAGGTCTTGCCTCGGAACGCATGCACGTAGGGGGCCACGTCTCGGAACCATCGCACAAATTGCGCGGCGGCGAATTCAGGGGCTTCAAGGGCGGAGACGGTGTCTGGTTCCAGGTCGGGCATGATGTGTGTTGCTTAAGATCCTATGGGTCGCGGGACGGCGCAGGGCCGGGGGGCCATGCGCAGAGCACCGCCCCGGGGGCGGCGCTAGGCGGAATTATAGGGCTCGCGCCCGCCGCGCCCACGGCACGCGCTGCGCGCGTTGTTGCGGGCGCCCCACAGGCGGTCGCGCTTTGCGGTTCCGGCAGGCGAGCCGACCGCAAGGCGTGCGTCAATGCCGCGACAGCTGGCGGTGTTCCAGCCGGCTGAGCAGGCGCACCACCGGCCACAGCAGCGCCAGGTAGAAAAGCGCCGCCAGCACGATGGGCGACGGGTTGTAGACCAGCGACTGGGCGTCGCGGGCCACCCGAAGCAGCTCGGGCAGCGCCACGGCGCTGGCCAGCGTGGTCAGCTTGACCACTTCGAGCGTGTTGCTGATGAGGTCCGGCATGACATTGCGCGTGGCCTGCGGGATCTGAACGTGCCACATCGTTTGCCAGGCCGACAGGCCGGTGGACCGCGCCGCCTCGATCTGGCCGCGCGGCACGCTTTCCAGGCCGGCGCGAAAGACCTCGCCGTAGTAGGACGAGTTGTTCAGCATGAAGCCCACGGCCACCGCCAGCAATTTGGGCAGGTCCAGTCCCAGGAACGGCGCGCCGAAATAGATGAAGATCAGCAGCACCAGCGGCGGCAGGGCGCGAAAGAAGTCGATGTAGATGGCCAGCAGCACGCGCGACCAGCGCGCCTTCAGCGTGACCGACAGCACCCCGATGAGCAGCCCCGAGGCCAGCCCCACGGGAATCACCATGGCCGACAGCATCAGCGTGCGGCCCAGGCCCTGCAAGAGGTATGGCGCGACGCTGACATAGATGTTCAGGTTGAAGAAATTCTGCAGGATTTCGTCCATGCGGTTCCCCTGGGGCCCGTTTGGGGCCCGTTCGGGGCTCCCTTGTTGTGTCGGGCGGGTGTGATCAGCCTCGCTTCCCGCCCGGTATGTATTCGTAAAGATGCGTTCGCGCAGTGCTTCCCGTCAGTGCTTCCTGTCAGTGCTTCCACTTGAAGCGCGTTTCGGTCCAGCGCCCCAGCACGACCACGGGCAGGAAGATCAGCAGGCACGCCACCGCGGCCAAGGTCAGCGGCGTGGCGTTGCCCGCATTGCTGCTGGCCGATTGCGCGTTGTTGAGCACTTCGCTCAAGCCCACGACAGAGCCCAGCGCGGTGCTTTTGGTGATGGCGATGACGCGGTTGGTCAGCGGCGCGACCGTCAGCCGCATGGCCTGCGGCATCACCACATACACCATGCTCTGCAGCCAGTTCAGCCCCGTCGAGCGCGCCGCCTCGGCCTGGCCTCGCGGCACCGACAGGATGCCCGCCCAGAAGATTTCCTCGGCAAAAGCGGCCAGCACCAGCGACAGCGACAGCCAGCACGCCATGAACGCCGACATCGACAGGTTGATGTACGGGAACGCGAAGAACAGCACCATGATCACCACCAGCGGCGGCAGCGCGCGCAGGATGTCGGCAAAGCAGATGATCAGGAAATTGACCGGCCGGATGCGCAGCGCGCGCACCACGGCCAGGACAAGGCCGAGCGCCACGCCTGTCGCGGCCACCGCCACGCCCAGTTGCAGCGTGACCCACATGCCGGCCAGGATGTCGGGCAGGTAGCGCCAGGCGACTTCCGCATTGAAGAACGAGAACAGCAGGGCATTCAGATCCATGGCGCACTCTTCAAACCGCGTTACGCGGCATGTTCCGCCATGCTGGCCAGGAAGGCCTGCGTGCGGGGTTGTCGGGGGGCGCCGAAGACGTCCTGCGGCGGGCCTTGTTCGACGATCACCCCGCCGTCCATGAACACGACCCGGTCGGCGGCCGCGCGGGCAAATCCCATTTCGTGGCTGACCACCATCATCGTCATGCCGTCGCGCTTGAGTTCACGCATCACGTTCAGCACGCTGCCCACCAGCTCCGGGTCCAGCGCGCTGGTCGGCTCGTCGAACAGCACCACCTTGGGCCGCAGCGCCAGCGAACGCGCGATGCCCACGCGTTGCTGCTGGCCGCCGGACAACTGGTCGGGATAGGCTTTTGCCTTGTCGGCCAGCCCCACGCGGTCCAGCGCCTCCATGCCGCGGCGGTCGGCCTCGGCACGCGCCAGCTTCTGCACCTTGCGCAGCGCCAGCGTGATGTTCGACAGCACGGACATGTGGCGGTACAGGTTGAAGTGCTGGAACACCATGCCGATGTTCTGGCGGATGCGGTTCAGCTCGGCCGCGGGGGCCGTGATTTCCTCTCCGTCGACGTGGATGCTGCCGGCGGTCGGCTCCTCCAGCCGGTTGCAGCAGCGCAAGAGGCTGCTCTTGCCCGAGCCGGACGGGCCGATCATGAAGACCAGCTCGCCCTTGCCCACGTCCAGGTCGATCCCTTTCAGGACCGCGTTGTCGCCATAGGACTTGTGCAGCCCGGCGATTTTCAGGATCGGCGTTTCCATCGAAAGCTCCTCAAAGCGTAGGCGGGAGGCCGCGTGGCGGCTGCCCCTGTCGTTGGCGGTGCGTCGGAAAATCAGCTGCAGCGCAGCTCGACCGGCTTGGCGTCGTAGCCCGGCAGGTCCGGCACGCCCTGGCCCGGCGTCACCGTGACCGCCGCGGAGCCCGCGGCAGGCGTGAAACCGAACCACTTTTGCGCCAGCTTGGACACCGTGCCGTCCTGCTTGAGGCACTTGAGCGCCATCGACACACGGTCGCGGCCCGCCTGGTCGTCCAGCCGGAACGCCAGCGCCCACACCAGGCCCGTCTTGATCGTGTAGCTGGTGCGTACCGCCGGGTTTTGCTTGGCCGCCCACGCCGCCACGGTGTTGCCCGCCAGGTTGGCGTCCGCGCGGCCGGACTGCACGGCCTGCACCGCGTCGGCATTGGAGGCGTACACGTCGTACGAGAAGCCGTACTTGGCGGCGTTGTCGCGCGCCCAGTTCTCGTAGGCCGACCCCTTGTTGACCGCCAGCTTGCGGCCCTTCAGGTCATCCAGGCCTTTGATTTCCTTGCCGTTCTTGCCGATCACGAAGGTGTAGTCGGTGTTCAGGTAGCCCTCGGAAAACAACAGGGCGCGGGCGCGTTCCTCGGTGGCCGTGGTGGGCGCCAGCACGAAGTCGTACTTCTTGGCGTTCAGCCCCGGGATCAGCGCCGCGTATTCGGTGCCCTCGATCTTGATGGTCGTGCCCAGCTGCTTGGCGATGGCTTGGCCGAGTTCGATGTTGAAGCCGTCCAGGCCGCCGCCCAGCTTGGGCATGGCGTGAGGAGCGAACGTGGCATCCACGCCGGTGGTCAGCGGCTGGGCGGCAACCGCGGCCAGGCTGGCGCCGGCCAGGCACAACGTCAGGCCGCAGCGGCCGGCAAAAGTCAGGGTGCGGAGAAGGCGGGTCATGGCAGGTCCTTTAGGGAAGAGGCGTCTTGCCCAGGGCGGGACCGGTTCCCACGCGCTCGAGGATCAAGCCGTAGTGTTCCGGACGCCGGTGGGCGGCGAAGTTGAAGATGTGCTGCTTGAAGGTGTCTCCCAGCGCCAGATCGGCCTGGCAGAAAATCACCTCGTCCTCCTCCCCCTGCGCCTGCGCCACGATCTCGCCCGTGGGCGCGACGATGGCCGATCCGGCGATCAGGTGGCTGCCGTCCTCGTTGCCGGCCTTGCCTGCGGCAGCCACCCAGACCGCGTTCTGATACGCGGCCGCCTGCAGACTGAGCAGGTGGTGGAACATGCGCAAGTGGACCGGTTCGTTCCAGTGGATGTTCAATGACGGCGTGTTGTATCCCAGCGCCACGATCTCGGCGCCCTGCAGCGCGAGCACGCGCCAGGTCTCCGTCCAGCGGCGGTCGTTGCACAGGCACATGCCGATGCGCGTGCCCAGCGTTTCCCAGACGTTGAAGCCGTCGTTGCCGACTTCGAAGAACTTCTTTTCCAGGTGCTGGAACGGCGCGTCGGGCTTGTGGTCGCTGTGGCCCGGCAGATGGATCTTGCGGTAGCGTCCGACGATGCGTGCGTTGGCGTCGACCAGGATGCTGGTGTTGTAGCGCCGGCCGTCCGAGGCGATTTCCGCATAGCCCAGATAAAACCCGATGCCCAGCTCCCGGGCGGTGTCGAACAGCACGCGGGTCTCGGGGCCGGGCATCTCCTTTTCGAAGTAGCGCGCCATCGCTTCTTCTTCCGTCATCCAGTAGCGCGGAAAGAAGGTGGTCAGCGCCAGTTCCGGAAACACCACCATGCGCGCGCCGCGCCCGTGCGCCTCGCGCATCATCTCAAGCAGGCGGGCCACCGCCTGCCGCCGGGTCTCTTCGGGTTGCACCGGACCCATCTGCGCGACCGCCAGGCCGAAGGGACGTTTGCTCATGCCGTGATCCTTTGCTCAGTGACTCAGGCGGCGCTATCGGCCGAAAAGTATTTGCGCACCAGCGCGTTGGGATTGCCGGTCAGGCGCTGGCGCAGCACCGGTTCCGGCGTGCCGCGCTTGATGAAGCGTCCGCTGCCGCGTGTCACGTGCAACTGCCCGTCCTGGACGGCGATGCGGCCGCGGCTGATGACTACTTCGGGCCAGCCGCGCACCGTCCGGCCCTCGTAGGGCGTGTAGCCGACGTTGTCGTGCAGCATGGATGCGCAGATCGTCACTTCGCGTTCCGGGTTCCAGATGGCGATGTCGGCGTCCGCGCCCACGGCGATCGTGCCTTTCTGCGGATACAGGCCGTAGGTGCGGGCATGATTGGCCGCGGTCAGCGCGACGAAGCGTTCGATGGAAATGCGCCCGCCCAGCACGCCTTCGGAAAACAGCAGCGGCATGCGCACCTCCAGTCCCGGCACGCCATTGGCCACGTCCTTGAAGGTGGTGGCCTCGCCCTTTGGCAGCTTGCCGCTGGCATCGAAGCGGTAGGGGGCGTGGTCGGACGAATAGATCTGCAGCGTGCCGTCGGCCAGGCCCTGCCAGACGGCCTCCTGCGAGGCCGCATCGCGCGGGGGCGGGCTGCAGCAGAACTTGGCGCCTTCCAGTCCCGGCGCGTCGATGTCGTCGGCTGTCAGAAACAGATATTGCGGGCAGCTTTCGGCGTGGATCGGCAGCCCCAGCGCCTGCGACGAATGCACCACGCGCACGGCTTCCAGTCCGGCCACGTGCACGATCAGGATCGGCACATCCATCATCCGGGCCAGCGTCACGGCGCGGTTCGTCGCCTCGCTTTCGGCCAGCGGCGTGTGGGCCACCGCGTGATACTTGGGCGCCGTCATGCCGCGTTCGGCCAGGCGGCGCGCCACCCAGCGGATCATGTCGTTGTTCTCGGCGTGCACCATGACCAGCGCGCCCTCGCGGTCGGCAACCTCCAGCACGTCCAGCAGCTGGTAGTCGTCCAGCTTCAGGCGGTCGTAGGTCATGAAGACCTTGAAAGACGTGATGCCGTTCTTGATGAGCGCGGGCAGGTCGTGCTTGAGCGCCTGTTCCGTGGGGTCGGACAGGATCAGGTGAAAGCCGTAATCGATGACAGCCTTTTCCTCGGCGCGGCGGGCGTAGTCGGCCACGACTTCGGGCAGCGCATTGCCGCGATGCTGGGCCGCGAAGGGAATGATGGTGGTGGTGCCGCCAAACGCCGCGGACACGGTTGCGCTGTAGAAGTCGTCGGCGCACATAATGCCCATGCCCGACAGTTGCTCGACGTGGCAGTGGCTGTCGATGCCGCCGGGCAGCACCCACCGGCCCGCGGCGTCGATGTCCCGCGCGCCCGGCGGCAGGCCCTGGCCCAGCGCGACGATCACGCCGTCGCGTACGCCAATGTCGGCATGGAAGGTGTCGGTGGCCGTGCTGATGCGGCCATTGCGGATCGTCAGGTCGAATGCTGCGGTGTCGGTCATGGGAATGGGGTTCCGCGCGAAGGGGTTATCAGAGCGTGCCGGGATAGATGCCGCCGTCCAGCACGAGGTTCTGCCCCGTCATGAAACCGGCACGCGCGCCACACAGGAAGGCGCAGGCGTCGCCGAACTCGGCGGGGTCGCCATAGCGGCCCGCGGGGATGCCCGCCAGCCGCGCGGCCAGCACGTCGTCCACCGTCTTGCCGCTGTCGCGCGCGCCGCGCTCGGCCGTCTGGCGCAGGCGGTCCGTCAGGAACGG
>JAEYVD010000652.1 GCA_023432075.1 Pseudomonadota bacterium
TGTCCCAGTCCAGGCTGGCGCGGTCCAGCGTGCGCAGGTCGATGACTTCCGCATCCACGCCGGCCGCTTCGGCCGCCGCCAGCGCGCGGCTGACCATGGACAGGTACGTCAGGATGGTGACCTTGCCACCCTCGCGCCGCACTTGCGCGCGGCCGAACGGAATGGCGTAGTCCAGGTCATTCTCGGGGACCTCGCCCGAAGACGCGTACAGATCGACGTGCTCGATGACCAGCACCGGGTCCTTGGAGGCCAGCGCCGTGGTCATCAGGCCCCCGGAATCGGGCGGCGTGGATGGGGCGACGATGCGCCAGCCGGGCGCGGTGGCGAAGATGCCGGCCGGGTCCATCGAATGCTGCGAGCCGTAGCCCGTGCCCATTGCGACCTTGGTGCGCAGCACGAAGGGCACGGCGATGTCGCCGCCGAACATGTGGCGCGCCTTGCCGATCTGGTTGAAGATCTGGTCGGCCGCGACCCACATGAAGTCCGGGTACATGAATTCCACGACGGGCTTGTAGCGGCCGTCCATCGCCAGCCCGCCGCCCAGCCCGGCAAAGGCGTTTTCGGAAATGGGCGTGCCCAGCACGCGGTCCGGATACTTGTCCTTCAGGCCGCGCGTGGCGCCGTTGGTGCCGCCCTTCAGACGGTGCACGTCTTCGCCCAGCACCACGACGCCGGGGTCGGTTTCCATGCGGCGGTCCAGCACGTCGGCCACCGCATCGACGAACTTGCGGGTCACGGTGGCGCCGGTATGGTCCGCCGCCTCCTGGTAGCGCAGGCCGGCCAGTTCCGATCCATCACTGCGCAGGCCCACGTCGCGGAAATCCGGGCTGGGCCACAGGTCGGCGCGCACGCGGCGCTTGCCGCCGTCAGCCGCTTCGGTCAGGCGGCCGGACACTTCCTTCATCACGTCCTTGCAGCGCTGGCGCAGCGCGTCCACCTCGGCCTGCGTGACGAGCTTGCGGCCGATCATCTCGGCCGCGATGCGGTCCTGCGGATCGCGCAGGCGCCATTGCGCCTCCTCGTCCTTGGTGCGATAGCCGAAGGCGCTGCCGGGGAAGGGGCCGTTCTGGTGAAAGAACCGGTAGACGTCCACTTCGACGATGGTCGGGCCATTGCCCGCGCGCATGTGCGCCACGGCTTCCGACATGGCCAGGTGCACGGCCAGCGGGTCCATGCCGTCGACCTTCCACGCGGGAATGTTGAAGGCCAGGCCGCGCGCGGACAGGCGCGGCTCGGCGGTGGACTCTTCCACGGTCGTGGACACGGCGTAGCGGTTGTTCTCGATGAAAAAGCACAGCGGCGTCTTCCACGCGGCGGTCAGGTTCATCGTTTCCAGCACCGAGCCGATGTTCACCGCGCCGTCGCCGAAGTACGTCACGGCCACGCGATCCGTGCCCGCGTGCTTGTGCGCCCAGCCCGCGCCGGCGGCCAGCGGCACGCCGCCGCCGACGATCGCGTTCGTGCCCAGCGCGCCCGCTTCCAGCCAGCGCAGGTGCATGCTGCCCCCACGGCCGCGGCAGTAGCCGTTTGCCAGCCCCATGATCTCGGCCAGCGTCTTGTGCAGGACCTCGTCGATGGCGGGCGTGAGCGGGTTGCGCGGATCCAGTCCCTGCGGCGCCACGTGCTGCAGCGCTTTGGCCAGGAACTGGTGGTGGCCGCGGTGCGAGCCGTTGATCTGGTCGCCGGCGCCCAGGGCCAGCACCGAGCCGACGGCGCCGCCTTCCTGCCCGACCGACGAGTGCGCGGGACCGTGCACCAGGCCTTCGGCGGCCAGTTCCAGCACAGCTTCCTCGAAAGCGCGGATCCAGTGCAGTTGGGTCAGCATCGTGCCGAGCAGCGCGGGGTCCGCCTGCTGCCAGTCCGAGGCCTCGGCCGTCAGTTGCCGCCAGGGCGCCTGGGGCTCGAGCGGTTGGTAGGTGGCCATGAATGAATCTCCAGTGTGTTTTTTTAAGCGTCGGGGCAATCAGAGGTAGCTGTAGCGGCTCCAGCCGCCGTCTGCCACCAGGGTGTGTCCGGTGATGTAGGCGGCCTGGCGCGACGCCAGGAAAACCGCCAGGTCGGCCATTTCGGCCGGCTGCGCCATGCGGCGCAGGGGCGTGCGTTGCTTGAGGCGCTCGGGGTCCAGCCGGCCGCGCGCGGCCAGGTCGCGCACCAGGTCGGTTTCGACGTAGCCAGGCGCCAGCGCATTGACGCGCACGCCCGCCGGGCCCCATTCCACGGCCAGCGTCTCGGTCAGCAGCACCACCGCGCCCTTGGTGGCGCAGTAGGCGGCGCGGTCGGGGGCGGCCACCACGCCGTACATGGACGCCAGGTTGATGATGCTGCCCGAGCCGGCGGGCACCATGCGCCGTCCGGCCGCCTGCGCGCAGAGGAAGACGCCCGTCAGGTTGATGTCGACGGCGCGGCGCCATTCGTCCACGGTGACTTCCAGCGTGGGCTTGTTGGCCGAGATGCCGGCGTTGTTGACCAGCACGTCGATGCCGCCCCAGGTGTCCGCAACCTGCGCAAAGGCGCGCTCGACGGCGTCGGCATCCGTGACGGAAGCCTGCACCGCCATGGCCTGCGCGCCTTCGGCGGTCAGGGCCGCTACGGCGGCGTCCAGCGCGCCGGTATCCATGTCCAGCAGCGCGACGCGCGCGCCCTGGCGTGCAAAGGCCTGCGCCGTGCTGTAGCCGATGCCCTTCGCGCCGCCGGTGATGACGACCGCCTGGCCGCGCAACTCGGCATGAATGACTTCAGTGGTGTTGTCCACGATGTGTGCCTGTGAGGGGTGAATACGTAAGGCGGCTCAGACCGCCAGCCATTCCTGGACGACGTCCTGGCGCTCATGCAGCTGCGCGGGCGGTCCTTCGAACACGATGCGCCCGTGGCCCATGACGCTGACGCGCGTGGACACCTTCAGCGCGATCGTCAGCTTCTGCTCCACCAGCACGACCGACACGCCCTGCTTGTGGATATCCCGGATGACGTCGGCGATCACCTCGACGATCTTGGGCGCCAGCCCTTCGGTGGGCTCGTCGATCAGGATGACCTTGGGGTTGCCCAGCAGCGAACGGCACATGGTCAGCATCTGCTGTTCGCCGCCTGACAGGTTGCCGGCGCGGGTATTGCTGCGTTCCTTCAGGCGGGGGAAGTAGTCGAACATCTGCGCCACGGTCCAGTACGGCGCATCGTCGCGCCGGGGCTGCTCGCCCATGCGCAGGTTCTCGTCCACCGTCAGGTTGGCGAACACCTCGCGTTCCTCGGGCACGAAGGCCAGGCCCGCGCGGGCGATCTCGAAAGGACGCTTGTTGGTGATGTCGCGGCCTTCCATCGCGATCTGGCCGCCGGTCACGTCCACCAGGCCCATGATGCTTTTCATGGTGGTCGAGCGGCCCGCGCCATTGCGGCCGAGCAGGCTGACGACCTCGCCGCGCCCGATCGACAGGTCGATGCCGTGCAGGATGTGGCTCTTGCCGTAGTGGGCATGCACGCCCTGCAGCGACAAGAGAGGGGATTGTGTCGTCATACCGTTTCCTCTCCCAGGTAGGCCTCGCGCACGCGGGCGTCGCCGCGAATTTCGGCGGGCGTGCCGGTGGCCAGGATCTCGCCATAGACCAGCACGCTGATGCGGTCGGCCAGCGAGAACACCACCTGCATGTCGTGTTCGACGATCAGCAGGGTGCAGTCGCGCGTCACGTCCTTGATGAGTTCGACTGTGTAGTCGACCTCGTGCTGCGACATGCCCGCCATGGGCTCGTCCAGCAGGATCACCTTGGGCCGCGACGCCAGCGTCATGCCGATTTCCAGCGAACGCTGCTCGGAATAGTTCAAGTCGCCGGCCGCCGTGTCCTGGCGAGCCGTCAGCCGCACTTTCTCCAGCAGGCGGTCCACGTCCTCGTTGACGGCGCGGTTGCGTGCGATGGGCCGCCAGAAGTTGTAGACCAGGCCGTGCATGCGCAGCACCGCCAGTCGCAGGTTTTCGCGCACCGGCAGGCGCGGGAACACGTTGGTGATCTGGAACGAACGCGCCAGGCCGAGCCGGTTGATGGCTTCGGGCGCCAGGCCGCCGATCGGGCGCGAGCGCAGGCTGATGTCGCCCGAGGTGGGTGCGAACGAGCCCGACATCAGGTGAAACAGCGTGGACTTGCCCGCGCCGTTCGGGCCGATGACGGCGTGGCGTTCGCCGGCTTCGACCGCCAGGTTCACGCCGCGGATGATCTGCGCTTCACCAAAGGATTTGCGCACGTCGGTCAGGGTCAGGATCTCGTGGCTCATTGGGCGGGCTCCAGCAAGGGGGCGGCTTCGCCCGCGTCGCGCCACAGGGCCAGCGCCCAGCGGCAGGCGGCCAGGCCCGCGGCAAACAGCGCCAGCGGCACCAGCCAGGTCGATACCGCAAGCGGCGCCCACTCCTGGCCGAACAGCGGGATGGCGGGCCAGCCGGCCTCGGGGTTCATGGCGAGGAGCGCGCGGTAATCGCGCGCAAACATGCGTTGCAGCAGTTCCACGGTGAAGACGGTGGCGCCGGTGAGCAGCAGCCCCCCGGCCACAGACACCGCGGCGCGCGGCAGCCAGTTGGCCAGCCCGCGCTCGCGCAGCGACTTGGCCGCGCGCTGCACCAGGCCCACCAGGCCGTCCGGCACGAACAGCATCACCAGCACGAAGAGAATGCCCTGGTACAGCAGCCACGACCGCGTGATGTCGGCCAGCGTCTGCGACAGGAAGGTCAGGATGGACGCGCCCAGCACCGGACCGAGGAACGCATTGACGCCGCCGATGTAGGCGAACAGCACCGCGTCGGTGGACAGCTTGACCTCGAACAGCACGTAGTTGCCGGCTTCGATGTTCAGCGCCTGCAAGCCGCCCGCGATGCCGGCAAACATGGCCGACAGCGCAAACACCATGGTCTTGAGCGCATGCGGGCGGTAGCCCAGGTAGCGCAGACGGTTGGCGTTTTCGCGCAGGCCCAGCGTCAGCCGGCCCAGCGGCGTGCGCGTCAGGCCGTACAGCGCGGCCAGCGACACCAGCACCCACGCCAGCACCAGGTAGTACACCTCGATGTCCGAGCCGAAGGTAAAGCCCCATGCCGGCATGCGCATCGCGGACACGCCTGCCTCGCCGCCGAAGACGCTTTTCAGGTGCGGCGCCAGGGCGTGCAGCAGTTCGGCCAGCGCCAGCGTAATCATCGAAAAATACACGCCCGAGCGCATGGTGGCGAACCAGCCGGCGACCAGGCCGAACAGCAGCCCGGCCACGCCGCCCACCAGCGGCATCAGCGGCGTGGGCAGCAGGCCCGCGCCACCCAGCGCATTCATCGCGTGGATGGTGGCGAAGGTGCCCACCCCAAAGTAGGCGGCATGACCAAAGGACAGCATGCCGCCCTGGCCGGCCAGCAGGTTGAAGGCGCAGGCGAACAGCGCGGCGATCAGCATCTGCACGGCCGCCACGAGCTGGCCGGCAGGCAGCAGCCAGGGCAGGGCGCACAGCGCGGCCACGCACAGGATCAACAGCAGCGCGCCCGCGGTGCGGCGGGTGGAGGTAGCGGTTTGGCTCATGCCTGCTCTCCCTTCAGCCCCGACGGCTTGACCAGCAGCACCACCAGCATCAAGAGGAACGGCAGCGTTGCGGCCAGGCTGGAGATCTTCACCGTCATCAGCCCGCCCACGCTTTCGGCCCACTCGCGCGCGCCGAACAGGCCAAAAAGCGTCGCCAGGCTGGCGTCGATGCCGACCGAGAACGAGCTGATCAGGCCGATCAGCAGCGACGCGATCATCGCGCCTTCCAGCGAACCCAGGCCGCCCACCACCACCACCACGAACACCAGTACGCCCAGTTCCAGCGCCATGTTGGGATTGGTGGTGTAGAAGGCGCCCGCGACCGCGCCGGCCAGGCCCGCCATCGCCGCGCCCACGCCGAACACGCTCATGAAGACCAGCGGCACGTTGTGACCCAGCGCCTCGGCCATGCGCGGACGGTAGATGGCCGAGCGCACCACGATGCCGACGCGGGTGCGCGACAAGAGCAGGTAGATCACGGCGAACATCGCCAGCGACACGCCGCCCATCAGCAGCCGGTAGAACGGATAGTCCGCGTCGAACACGCGGAAGGCCGCGAAGTTCAGGAACTGCGGCACGCGGTAGTCGACGGGAAAGTCGCCGTAGAAGAGCTTGATCAGCTCGGCGACGATGAACGCCAGCCCGAAGGTCACCAGCAGCTCCTGCGCGTGGCCGAACTTGTGCACGCGGCGCAGGAAGAAGCGTTCGACGCCCATGCCAAGCACGCCCGCGATGATCGTGGCCAGCACCAGCGCCGTCCAGAAGCCCGTGACGGGCGTGAGGGTGTAGGCGGCATACGCGCCGATCATGTAGAACGATGCGTGCGCGAAGTTCAGCACACCCATCATCCCGAAAATCAGTGTCAGGCCTGCCGACACCATGAATAGCAGCAGGCCGTAGATCACGCCGTTCAACAGCGAGACGGTAAAGTATTCCATGTCCGCTCCAGGATTCTTGCGCGGGACGCCAGGCGTCCCGCGAGCGATTGCGCACGTTGTTTTTGCCCGGCCCGCGCCGGGAGTGCGCTTGTCATGTGCCGGCGGCGGCCCGCGCGCATTTCAGCGCACAGCCCGCCGCGCGGGCATCACTTCGGACGTTGCATCTTGCAAGTGCCCTGCACCGGCGCGGACACGTCCGCCGCGGCCAGCACCTTCACGGGTTCAAAGCCCATGTCGGTGCCATCGGCCTTGTACTTGGCGTTCTTGCCCACCTTGGACACCACCATCGGCAACTGCACCTGATGGTCTTCGGCGCGCATCGTGTAGTCGCCCAGCGCCGACTTGTAGGTGACCTTCTCCAGCGCCAGCGCCAGTTCCGGCACGGACAGCTTGCCGTCCTGCGGCTTGACCTGCTTCAAGGCCTCGCCCAGGAAGCGCACGCCGATCACGGTCTGCGGCTCGGTGTAGCTGGGGTAGTGGCCGGTCTTGGACTTGTAGTCCTCGGCGAACGCCGCGCCTTCCTCGCCCGCGGCCTCGATGTTGTACGGGTGTGCGATGTAATGGCCCAGCGCGACCTCGCCGGCGTTGGCCAGGTTGCCGACCTGATCCAGGAACACCGTGGCAAAGCGCACCTTCAGGCCGGCGGCCTGCGTGGCCTTCATGAGCAGCAGCAGATCGTTGGACCAGTTGCCGGTCACCACGGTGTCGGGCGTGGCCGAGCGGATGCGCGCGACATAGGGCGCGAAGTCCTGGATCTTGTTGACCTCGTGCAGCGTCTTGCCCACGACCTCGTAGCCGTACTCCTTGGCAAAGCGCTCGGTCGCGCCTTCCATGTCCTGGCCCCACGAGTAGTTCTGGTTGATGGCGTACACGCGCTTGCCCAGCGTGCCGTCGGCGGACATGACGGATGCCAGCGCCTTCACGCGCAGGTCGGCGTTGGTGGTGAAGCGGAAGTGGTAGAAGTGGCACTTCTGGCCGGTCAGCTCCAGCGCTTCGCCGCCCACGTTCAGGAACACGATCTCCTTGCCCGGGTTGCGCAGGTTGTGTTTGCGCACGTCTTCCGTGAGCTGGCCCGAGATCGCCGAGGACGATCCCTGCACCAGCACCTGCACGCCCTCGGCAGCCGCGGCGCGGAAACGGTCCGAGGCGCCCACGGGGCCGCCCTGGTTGTCGAACTCCACCAGTTCCAGCGGCTGGCCATTCCAGCCGCCGGCGGCGTTGATGCGGTCCAGCTCGTATTTGACGGCGGCGCGGAACATCAGGCCGGTCGAGGCCTGCGGGCCCGACAGCGTTTCGATCAGGCCGATCTTGACGGGTGCGGCGTGGGCGGTGGCGGCGAGTCCGGCCAGGCACAGCAGACCGGTGGTGAAAGCCAATTTCATGCGTGTCTCCTCCGTGGAACGGGAGTGTGTTGATTTGCGTGGGTCAGGCAGGCGCGCACGCCGCATCGCCCGCGCGCCGCGAGGGCGGGCAGGCGATGCGGAGCGAAGACGAGGCAATGACGCCGGCCGTGGACGCGCGGGGCGCCAGGGCGAGGCGCCGGCCGGGCAGGGCATGAAGCCGCCGGGGCGTCTGAAGGTGCGCCGTCGGACGTGCCGAGGGCGCGGATGCGGTCATGCTGCCGGTGAAGTTCACCTGGTTGTCCCCTGCCTGTTTATGCGGCGTGACGCCGTGTTTTTCTGACTGACTTGCCTGAAAGCGGCAGTTGATTTACGCTTTGGCGAACAAGTTGTCAGGCAACTTTATTAAGTTGTCCGATAAATCATAGGGCAAGCGTTTTTCTCGTGTCAAGCAACCGATTCAGGCGTTCAATCTGAATTCG